>NZ_JBIVJB010000005.1:0-118987 GCF_044750025.1 Pseudomonas sp. NPDC088885
CGACATAAAATCAATCCCAAAAATAAGCAATAACCATCAACCAAGTCATAACGACGAACTACCCGTCATCCCGGGCAAACGCTACTTCACCATCGGTGAAGTCAGCGAGCTGTGTGCCGTAAAGCCACACGTGCTGCGCTACTGGGAGCAGGAGTTTCCTCAACTCAACCCCGTCAAACGCCGCGGAAACCGCCGGTATTATCAGCGCCAGGACGTGCTGATGATCCGGCAAATCCGCGCACTCCTTTACGATCAAGGTTTCACCATCGGCGGCGCACGCTTGCGCCTGTCCGGCGATGAAGCCAAAGACGACACCACCCAATACAAACAGATGATTCGCCAGATGATTGCCGAGTTGGAAGACGTGCTGGTGGTTCTCAAGAAATAAAAAGCTGCTTTTGAATACTTCCAGTTTTCAAAAGCTTGCGATATATTCTTGAGCGCTCTTCGAGGTGAAGAGCGAGTTGGAAAACCAGTCGGGGCGTAGCGCAGTCCGGTAGCGCACTAGCATGGGGTGCTAGGGGTCGAGTGTTCGAATCACTCCGTCCCGACCATAATTCCTGAGTAAAATCAGACACTTAAGCCGATCAGATGGATCGGCTTTTTTGTGTCTGCGCAAAACTCGCGCAAAACTTGCGCAAAACTACCCGGTAATTTCGCTGATATTCAGGTCTGGAATTGCCTCAGACCAGACGATTTCCGCGTGATCCTTCTGGTAGTTTTTGGTCATGGTTTCGCTGGCGTGGCCTGCGATCTTTTGACCGTCTTTTCCGGCTTTCTGATACAGGTGCAGCGACAGTGCTCGTACTTCGTGGAAGCCCGGCATTTCCTCCTCTTTCCATCCCTTGTAGCATCCCGCCGCTTCCCGGGCCTCTTTGAAAGCTCGCGTCAAATATCGTTCTTCGACCTGAGTCCAGTGCTCTTTCGTCTGCGCCTGCTTCTGCTTTTTTCGGTCTGGCCGGCGGTGAATCAGGTAGGGCGAAACGATGTCATCCCGGCACCTGCTGATCACGGCCTGGAGTTCTTCGGTTACTTTGAACCGAATCCACGCCGCGTCACTGGCCTTGGCCGTCTTCTGCTGCACCACATATAGAAAACCTTCCCGAACGCCATCGAAGCGCATGTTCAAGATGTCCGTCCGGCGTTGCGCGGTGATCAGCGCGAGGTCGATAGCGTTCTGCAGCCAGAACGGAGACTTCTCGCGGATGGCCTTAAGGCCTTCGATTGTGTGCCGCTTGCGCTGCTTCTTCTCGATTCGGTTGATAGTGCTCGCCGCCGGGTTGTCCGGACACAGACCTTTGGCCGCAGCATGGTTGAAGATGTCGATCAGCAGGGCGCGGCACTGGTTGGCAGTGCGAGGCGTCAGGGCGTCCAGCATCTCCGCGACCATGCGGATCGTGATCTGGTCGACCGCTTTCCCTTCGAACTGTTTTCGGAAGCGACGGAAGTGGACGGCGTACAGTCCTAAGGTTCCTTTCGCCAGCTCCCGTGGTGGCAGCACGTCGCGCTCGTAGGTATCCAAGAAACCGGCGAACGATTCGGATGTGCTGCCCATCACCGCGCCGATCAGGTCGGCGCCTCGCATAAATTCCAAGTTCAATTGCTTCGCAGCATCGATCGCTTTGATTCGGTCGGCGCCGAATTGGAACCATTTACCGTCGGTAGGCCGGCGGTAGCGATAGGTCGAGCGCCGCGAATCGAAGTACAGGTTCTGCGGGAGGCTCTTGTTCGCCTTGTTGCGCGGCCGTGGAACCATCATGCAGCTCCTTTCAATACCATTGCGACCAGGTCGTTACCGTCTGACCTGCTAAAAGCCGTCCAATCAACGTACCAGAGTTTCCCGATCTGCTCGCCTGGCACCTGGCCGTTGCGGATGTAGTTTCGGATCGCTTGGGGGCAGGGAGGTGTGCCGTTCTCGCCCCAGCGCCGGCGCTGGAACTCACTGATCTTGATCAGCTCTTTTCTCATTGTGATGCTCCATGCCGCGCGTGGCGGCAGAAGGTGGTGGGTTAGATGGCCATCTCGGCTTGGGTTTCTCGTTGCCAGATCGGCGAACTGTTGTGGGATTCGATGCGATCCGCGATTACGTTGGCGCGCTGACCAGCAGTGGGCGGTGCGTACATCCCAAATCGGCTAATGCTTCCGCCGTTCACTGCGGCGTTCGTAGAGTCGGCTGAAGCAAATGGCAGGTGCTGGAATATCGCCGGGTCAAGCATGCGCAGACCGTGAAGGCGGCACGCTGGCCGCCCCTGTTCGTCGCAGATCGCATCCATCGCTGAACTGATGCGCTTCCACCAAGCAGGAGTGCCCGGGCTTGACCACTGACCTGAACTGCCGATCGCAACCGTTGACCAGTCAGCAGAGAGGCGCGCAAGCCGATCAAGGGATTCGTGAAGATGCCAAACCGGAACCCCGCGCAATTCCAACGGCCACTCGGCAAGTAGAGCGTCGTTCGCAGCTTCGTTCCCATCAATGACATCGGGGATCAGTGCCCAGTCGAAACCCGGATGCCGGTGCCACTGCTCAACCCACCGGGTGTAACCGTCCACATCCAGCGTCCCGCCTTTTTTCCAAACCGAAAATGCACCGTTGTCGAAGACAAACGACTGACACACTTCGGCGACAATGCCCATGTCATCTTGGCGCGGGAATGGCACCAGAGCATGCCGTCCAGCAAGAAACCGGGCGCCGTCCTGTCTGGTGCCGCCGACCGGTGTGCCGTGGTACGCAATCATCCGCTGAGCCTCACCGTTTCGATTTCTACGCCCTGATGGGTTGCGATGATGATTTGATCACCGCCGAGCGTTTCGGAAAGGCTGTCAGCGATCTGCTCATGCCAACCCTGCTTGATCAACGCGGTGGCAGTCTTGATGTGTTCGACGTGGATCATCGAGGTCGATCGCAACTCAAGCCGGTAAATGATCGTCTCGCCGTCGGCTGGGCAGACGGCTGCGAAGTTGTGTCGGTAAATATTCACGCGCAGTCCTCGCCCGCCGTACACCGGCAGGCTGTTGAGTAGGGGGAGGGGTTACTGCCGGGTGCGGCGCTGGAAGTCAGTGCAGCGCACGATCACGGTCTGGCCGTCGTTCGAAAGGCGCGGCATGGTGCTGAAGGCCAGGTGGCTGCAATCGCGGTGGGCGTGGACACAGGTTGCGCACATGCCGCCTTTAGGTTGGTGTGTCATCGCCACGGCCCCTTGTAGATGAGGTAGGCCATGTAAAGGGGGGCGCAGATCATGGCGTAACCTCGCGGCGGGCCCACCAGCAGACCGGGCCATCGTCCGTGTCGTGAATTGCCAGGCAGAACCAGCCTTCGCCGTCAGGGCGGTTAGGCTCCCAGTAGCTGTAGTCCGGGTCGCCTGATTCAAAGTAACGGTCAGCAACTGCCTCTTCGGCGTATTCGAGGCACACTTGGGTAACAGTCAAACCCTGCTCCGCTACCCAGGCCTTGCACTTGTCGCCGTCACCCTCGTCGAAGTCGGGCATATCCGGATGTTGGAACGAGCCCATTTCGTCGCGCACGACTGGTGCGGGCTGGATCAATTTGATTTCTTCAGGCATGACTTAGTCCTTGCCGCTATAGCGGCTGACTTTGAAGGGGGATGGGGTTGTGGTTTAGGATCGGGCTACGTTGGCCGATATCTGAGTACGCTGATTTGAAAACTAACTGAATGGAGTATTAGGTTTGAGAGCGGTCAATCGAGTTATGGGGTATTTGAGGCGCTGTCAGTATTGGTTGCTCTTGCTCATGACCACGGCCTCGCTTCTAAACGTCTGTATTCGGTTCATTGGAGATTGGAAGAGTTTTTGGACTGTGCTTCTTATTCAAGCGTTTTTTGGTCAAGCAGTGTTCGCCTTTATAAGGGGGGAAGCCATTCACGTTGCGCCTGGCGGACGCCTTTCCAAAGACGCGGATCCTGTTGGCCGCGCTGGATTAGCGGCATTTTCACTCGCAGTTTATTTTTTAGCTTTTGGTTACGAGCCTGCAACGCAAGAACAATCAATCTATGAGAAAAGAACCTCTGATTGGACAATGCCTACGCGCGAAGAGATTGGCAGGTCGGCTGAGCAGCAGTGATTGAAGGTGGTGCGTGCTGTTGATCCTGTCGCAGGGCTTCCTGAACGGCCTCAACGATGCGTCGTAGATATTTAAAGTCGCGGTTTTCTTCTACGGCGCGATCGCCAACCGGATAATGCCACTCATCCCCGAACAACTCGGTCAGCAGCGGGCTTTGGTGCCAGCACTCGTTTGACCTCTCGATGCTGCGTAGAACATCGATATCACCCCACAGCTGCCGAGCTTCGCGTTTGCTCAGCTCGCCCAGTTCCCAATCGTGTCGGCCCGTCTGTTGTCTGCGGCGCTGGATAATGCATTTCTCGGCGAGCGCGTGAAGCGCGTTACCGCTGAAGACGGTGGAACTGATTCCGCGATCCAAGCAATTCAGCACATAGTCCCACCCGCAGTCGGCAACGAACTCGGCGACGGTGCGCGGGCCCATTCCACCCCAGTAAGCGTTCCAACTGTTGTCCCAGCAACTAATGGTGATCTTGCCTTGGGCCGTCTGGTAGTTCGGATCAGATTCTATGGAGCAGTTGCGCCGGCCCAAGTCCTCGAGGAACACGGTGATCGTGTCGAGCCGCGGCGCGCCGGATATCACCAGCTTCGTCACTGTCGAGCGTTCAATCTTCAGCGGCTCGGCCGGATTGTTTTCTGTGGGCATGGGGAGTCCTATGCCGGGGCATGCCCGGGCGGTGGAGGGTGGTGGGGGATCAGCTACAGTTCAGCGATAAAACAAATCTGTGGTGGAAGAAAATGAAGTTTGAAAAGCCTCAAAAAGGGAATCCTCACGGCTTAACCATAAAGCAGCATGTTTTTCCAAGAGCAAGTATTGAACGGTTTTACGACTCGAATGGTTTCGTCTCAGTCTTTTATAAGGATCATGCCAAAGTGATTCCCTCTAAATCTTCAAATGAATTATTTTGTGCAAAGAGAGCGTGGGATCAAAAAACAGAATCCGGAATAGGAAAGCAAGTAGAGGATAAGTTTCAAGCTTTGGTTGATGGTGTGCTTTCTGGGTCGGTGCGGATTATTGGCCACTTCGAGAAGGACGTGATTGAGCAGTTTTTCTCTCTGTGGCGTGCTCGGCATAAATTCAAAATTGAAGGCCTCCCGGACATTCAGGCGGAAGGCATATCAGGCGAGCTACTGACGCAGGATCAACAAGAGATTTTAGAAAAGAATCATACGATTTTCATGGGGCAAGGCGGGATTATGCCGGGGCGTTTCGCTGCGAGCATTCACGTTATTGGATATCTTCAAGCATTTAGAAGCTCAAATTCAGAAATTAATTGGGGAATAGTTAGAAGCGAGAGTGGTGAATTCATCGTGCCTGACTGCTTTGAGGATATGATGATAGTACCAATCTCTCCAAAAATTGCTCTGATGGCTGATCAGCTAGATTCTGTTATTACTCGCGCTGAAGTGGCTGTGATTAATAGAATTGCTGTGCAGCGCTCGACCAATTTTTACTTTGCGAGAAAATTGTCTGCTTGCCCTATCTACGATATAACGCCACCTCGAATCCATCGAAGATTTGCCATATGACACTTCAGACGATGTCTAGTATTGGTTCGCTGATTTTTGGTCTGGCATCAGCGATTTGTTGGATAATTTCAGCGCTGGTTAAAGTTCCGCCGGCCAAAGGCCTTGAGGGCAAGCCAGACGGGAGCTATTGGGCGGGCAACGTTTTAAATGGTGGAGACCTATACGGTACGCTTCGAGCACAGTCGAAATGGAACAGCATCGCGGCATTCGCCGCTTCGGCTGCTGTATTGCTTCAAATCGCAGCTGGCCTTCTTGCTGCTGGCTCATAATGATAGTTGAGAGCGTTCAGACCGTTGCGGATAGGGCAAGAGTGTCCTCGCCGCCGCGAGCGATGCCGGCGTGCAGATCCACCCTGCGGCCGGCGAGCATTCCCGCGATTTGCGCGTTCAGGTCGATGTCGACGTCGCGCGACTTGCGAGCTTTGCCTACGCCTTTGTTTGCGAGGTACTCGGTGATAAGCGCCTTGTCTTGCGCTTCGACGACGATGATGTCTCGGCCGTCGCTTGCTGGCGGCGTGTCGTCTTCCCCTTTCGGTACAAGGGCGATCAGCTTCCCGTAAACCTCATTGACCCATGCCATGGCGAAGTGATCGCCTGCGGTTTCCGCTGAGTAGGAGCTACGGTGCACGCCAGCACGAACCGCAGCGACATATTGCTTGCGGGCAAATTTCAACTTCGTCAGCAGCGCCTCGAACGCATACAGCGCGATGTGCTGGGCAGGTGTCACTCCCACGAAAGACGTTCTGGCGATGATCCGATCCTTTTCATTGCAGTACTTCCTGCCGTACAGCGAGGCGCACCCGAATACGTGAGCAACTGCTCCGGCCAGGTTTCGCTCCCACACGGGAATGCGCTCGGCGCGGGAGAACTGCGACTCGACTTCGCCAACGTCGCTCAACTTCACATCCATTTCGGTCAGCCGGTACTCGCGCATCAGTGCCTGCGCTTGCCGAAGCGCCGTTGCAGCTTCGTTCTCATTGGCGCTTTGGGCCAGTGCCAGGCAGTGCTTGATCTTGCGGATCGCGCGCTCGAGTTTCTTTTCGTCGATCTGTTGTGCGGACATAGGAGATCCTCGGCGGTATAGTTATGCTAATAAAATTTCGGGTGGATTGCTTATGAGTACTTATTTATATTTGAAAGAACACGCATTTGTTAATTCATGGGTTGCTGGCGGTAAAATTCCAATCAGTCCAGCCAGCACTTATAAAAAATTAGAACGATCGGGAATTTTTACTCCGGATGAAAATTTAATACATACATCAACTGTAGATCTACGTGCGCCCAATCTTCCATACCGCATTGGTCTAGGGTCAAGAGGTGGAAGTATAACTGGCGTGACGGTCAATGGTGTTCCTTTTCCTGATAATCCCAAAATCGACTTTTACGAAGAGGATGGATTGATACTTTCGTTTAGTTCTCGTCTGACAAGGTCTGTAGCTCGCAAACTTGATAAGAAAGCGTGCGTGAAAATCTTGGACATACTCGAGCTAAAAAGAGTAATTGATCACCAACTTGGCGTCGCTTCAATATCTGGGTGTTGTAAATATACATCCGGACATCAGCGTAACCATTTTCTAAAATCTGATGAAGATGAATGGCAGGCGGAGTACCGTCTTTTTTGGCCAATAGCTGAATCCCGAGAAATTATTCTTCCGCCTAATATGGCGGAGCCCGTTATCCTCTGGTGACTCTGTTCTTTTTGAATTGTTACTAAACTTTGCTTGCTATTCCCGTATTTGAGAAATCCCCAAGCTGTCGCGACCACTTTTCAGTCACAACGATTACCGGTCGCGACATGCTGGCGAAGCGTTTCGAATCGTCGGCCGTCGCTGCGGCGAGATTGATGATCAACGTCGAAACTGTCTCCTGCCATTCCTCGAAGCCGTGCCGCTCGCCGAGAACATGAAGAGCATCATCCAATGCCTTCGAAACAATCAGCGAACGCTTCTCGGCGCCGATCCGATCGAGCAGTGCCTTTTCCTTGGCTCGCTTGTCCTTCTGCAACTGCGCATTGCTCTTGGCCATGGCCTACCTCTTCAATTCCGCTGGCCGGCAAGTTCAGCCAGATCTGTCGTTTGCGTTGTTGGATTCGAACTATGCGACGCATGAAGTACACCCACGCCGCGCTTTCGGATAGTCGATGCCGTGATCTGCAATGATTCGCTCGAACGTCTTATTTGCGATAGCGAGACGGCCGCACGCCTGCCGCCGAGTGATGCCCAGCTCAAGGAAGGCGCGAATCCGTTCGGCGAACTTTGCGTCGCGGGTCTCCAGATCCTGTTCGCGATCTTTGCCGGTTAAGCGGCCGCGAGCTGCGCCCTTGAACGTCAGGTTGTGGGCCTGAGCGATGTTGTAAAGAGTGCGGCGGCTGATGCCCAAAGCCTCAACGACTTCCGCCTGCGTGTGCGTCGGTGCCATTTCGCGAATCCGTTCGAGCTGCTTCACGCGCTCCTGGTGGCGAATGTCTTGAGCGGACAACGGTTGAGGCGGAGCAGGCGGCCGGCGCCGGACAAATGGCTTTGGCGCCGGCGGTATCTGGTTGCTGTAGCTGATCGGCTTTGGCTTGTACCCGATGGGTTCGGCTTCTTCGATCTTTCCGCCTGCGGCCAGGTATTGGTCGACCTGCGCTGCCAGTTCATTGGATTTTGGCCGAAGGGCTTCGACCAAGCTGAGGTGGTTGCTGATCATGCCGCCGCCCTGACCAGCTTCACGCCGGCCATGCTGAATTTGCTGCCCTGAGAGGCAACCAGCGCGTCGAGGTTTTCCCAATTCACGGTCAGCACCGAAATAGGGGCTTGGCCGTAGGCAACCGCCTTGATGAGCGCTTCCAGATCGAACACTTCCGCCTGCAGATTTACCGGCGCAGCGACTGTGGCCGTTGGCTTCGCTGCAGATTGAACCGGCGCGGCCGTTCTCACAGGTGCCGGGCTGGCGACTGGTGCTGGCTCGACAGGTGTCTTGGCCTTCGCCTCGTCGTCGATTCGCTTCAACTCTTCCTGACGAATCTGCTCACGCTGTGCTTCGGCTTTCTGCTCCTCCGCTTTTTGATGCTCGGAAATGCGTACCTTGATCAGTGAGATCAAGTCGTCATTCGCCTTCATCACCAGTTGCTGAACGTCGTTGAAAAGGAAGATGTGATCGACCGCCAGCTCAGTCAGGCTGGCCAGATTCAAACGGATGCCGTCTGCTGTTTGGCTCGCGGCAATTTTCGCGCGGGCCAGTTCGGTATCGACGGCGTCTTGCAAGCTGGCGATCGTGCGTTTGTTCTTCATCGCGCTTACGAAGTCCGATGCCACAACTGGTAGCGTCACCCGGCCCAGCGTTTTGTTGATTGCTGCGACGTGGTCATTAAGCATCTGCTCGGCCTTCTGCTTGATGTTGGTCTTCACCAGCAGTTCTTGAGCTTTGACCAGCTTGTCGACTTTCAGGCGGGTTTCGCGCGCATGAGCGCTGATGCGATCCAGTGAGGAGAACAGCTCATCGATGCTTTGGGTCTGGGAGAGCGCCTGTTTCTTCGCAACCGAAACCGCTTCTTCTACGTCTCCGCACCATTTCACCGCCTTCTTCGCGTCGGCAAAGTCTTGGTCGGTCTGCAGCGTGGTCTTCACCGAATCGATGACGGCCAGCGCCGATTCCTCGAACACTTTGAGGTTGCTCGCGGTGACCATGCCGGTCAACTCGATGCGCAGGGCTGGCAGCTCATCAGGCGCTTTGCCGACGACGATCGATGGTGCGTCGGCCATTTCGAATGTGGCCAGGTCTGCCTCGAACTGTTTCCAGCCCTCGACTAGCTGCGCGGCGCGGCCTGCGACAGGCCGGTATTCCATGTGCATGAAGTTTTCGGCGGTGCCGTCGGAGCAAACGAAAATCACACGCTCGGCGCCGCTCACCAACAGTTGCTGCTCGAGCTGCCAGAAGTAGTGCGGCTCCAGCTCGCCAGCTTTCACCTGGGCGACCAGCGACTCATTCCAAAGTTTGTGCTCGAACAAGGTCTCGCCAAGCATCGTGGCGCCGTCCATAGAGGCGAGCAGGTTGCCATCGGTGCCCACAACTGGATACAGCTCTTCGCCGATCATGTCTTCAACCAGCGGCCGGGCGAGCGCTTCAGTAGCATGGCCTTTGTCGAAGATGTACTGCTGCGCCTGAGTGACCTCCGGCGTGATACCGGTTTTCTTCATGGTCAGCAGTTCGGTGCGGGTCTGGTACTTCGAAGCGCCCATCATTGCGGGCGCCTCAGAGGCAGTGAAGTGCTTGGCGCGGAGTGAATGCCACTCGGCGGAGCCTTGAGCTACGTTGTGAATTTTCATGCTGTATCTCCATCGAGGGCTTTCAGGTTCTGGATTTTTTCGATCTGCGCCGGGCTCAGCGTGTACTTGCTGCTGATGGTCGCGATCAGGTGTTCTGGGCTGGTGCGGTTGGCGTCAACCAGTGGCTGCCATTTGGCGATGTTCTCTTTGAGGAGATCATCGGAGTAGGGAGGAAGAGATTCCGGCTCCGGCTCTTGCTGGCGCTGTGGGCTCACATCGCGCGGCGCCTCTTCAAATGTTTTGCCTTCCATTTCATCAGCCGTCGGCGCCGATCCAACCTCGGGGAAAGCCTTGCGTAATGCCTGTGCCTCGGCACACTTAGCGAGCTGAGCGAAGGCGCGGCGCTTCCACATGGAGTTAGGCGCGATGGTGTCCTTGCCGGCTGTTGCGTAATTCTCAAGCCAGCGCTCGTTCGCAGTGAACTCAGCGACCAGCCCATTCGACATCTGGCGCTTGACGGTCACCCGGCACCACTCTGGATAGGTGACGTCTACGCCCGCTAGTTTTGCGGTGACCGGTGGCCCATATTCAGGGTCGCTGATGCCTGCGTACTGCCCGGTTCGCGCCGCTTGAATGCGATAGAGGCCAATGCCAGGCATGACCGTGTCCTGCATCTTCTTCGCCTTGGCGTTCCAGATAGGCACGATGTGCACTGGCTTCAACATTGGGTCGAGGTGCGCGGCCTGGCAGTAAGCCAAAACCATCACCACCGAATTCTTCTCTGCGCCGGGATAGAGGCTGCTGCTGAGTACTTCAACAAGTGCGGCCTCCGACATCACAGGAAGTTGCTCGTCCTGCTTCATTACTGCGCTCACGGGAGTTCCTTGCCGCGCCCAGCGCAGCGATTGAATGCTTGGTTTATTGAGTGATGCGGTCGGCGAGGGCGCTGAGCAGCATCAAGAAGGTGAAAATGCCGATGGCGGAGAACGAGCCGCGCCGAATGAGCATGCGACGGGCCATCTGCCGGCTGGTCATCGGAACACGTTGTAGGTGGTGGAGCGTGGCACCTGGCAAGCGCCCGAGCCGTCGCGAACCACCCCGTAGGCGCCGGCACCGGCAACCACAATCACAACGAGAATCCAGTAGACGAGATTCATTGGCGTGGCCTCACAGCGATTCTTCCGCCCTTCATGGTTACCGACAGACGCTGCGGGAGGCTGTCGACCAGATCCTCGCGCTTGCGGCCGATCACCTCGTTGAAGGGCAGGCCGAAGCCGAGGATCGCAATACGGCGCTCGATGTCGTCGAGCTGCTCATCGACCAGCGTTTTTACTGGAGGGGTTGTCATACCGAAACTCCTTTTAGGTAACCGTTGCGCTCGACGAACTTGGCGTCCAGCGCATCGCGATAAGGGTTGGCAGTACGGGTGTCGATGATCTGGGCAAACTCGGCCATTTCGATCATGCCCATGACGAAGGTGCGATCCGGTACCGGAGTACACGACTTGCGCATCTTCGCGATTTCAAGGCCCAGCCGGGCCAGTGCTACCTGATTGCTCATAGCGCGCTGTCCTCGGCCTGGGCGATCAGTGCGTCATCGACAAGGGGTCGAAGTAGGCCCTCTGCGATTTCGCCGAGCTTGCCCAGTGGATGGTCGCTGGGGCCGAGGAGTTCGGCGGCGGCGACCTTGTCAGCGTGGCCGCGCTCGGCGGCGATCAGCAGATAACCCAGCGAAGCCGTGGTGACCTCGCAGTCTCCAAGTCGTCCGTTTGCATGCTCATCAACTGCCAGAGCGAACTGGGCCAGCGTGACGCCCTGAGCCGGCCGCATGCGGCGCTGAAACGAGACGTCGCAGCCAAACCGCACCAACTGCTCAGCGGCGTTAAACAGCCACTCAGCCCGAGCCACTTCCTGCGCGCTCTCGCTCACCATCGGAGGCAACTGCGCGTCGTGCATGGCCTGACAAATCTTCAGTGCTGCGTTCATGGTTGCCTCCAGCGGCGTTATTCGGTGGGCGGGGCGGGGAGTGGCTGCCAGTGCGAGACTTCTTGCGGGATTTCAAATCGTCCGTTGTAGAACGACGACTCGGTCATGTAGTGCAAGTTCTGGAAGCTGATTGACGGCTGGTGGTAATACACCAAGCAGTCCTGATGCTCGTCTGGCAGCCTGTCTTCGACCTTTATCCAATCGCTCATGGCGACCTCCAGTGTTTGGGGTTAGGCGGTGGCGGGGACGGCTTCACGGAAGCGCGAAGGGCTCCAGTCGCAAGACTCATCCGCAGGAATGTGGCCGAACATCGCAGTGCAGCGCTTGCAGTGCACGCAGTCGCCACAGGTCTTACCCTCAGGCAGGTTCATCTGATCAGCGTTGTCCGCCGACCGTGGATACGGTGCTCGTTGCTCGGCCATGATTTGCTCCTTGTGGTTGATCCAACAAAACTCGCAATGCACTCATCCGCTCCGTTGGTTGCCGTTGGGCGCGGAGGGGAGTGCATTCGGGATTGGTCGGGGGAGGGTGGCCCGGTCTCGCTGCTGGCGACAGACCGGGTTTGCAGCGTCAAATTGTCTTCGTGCGCTGGGGTGGCCTACCGCATTCGGCCGATGCGCGGTGACATCGACGGCCTACTGTCCGCTGCCTGTATGAGTGATGGGCGCCGGCCTTCAGGCTTGCCGCGCCGCGCAGGTGAATCGCTCCTTGTCACATGATGGTCATCCTCCAATGCGCGCCGTTGGCATCTTGGCGGGCGCTCGCCGTTCTCAGTTTGTGTTGCCTGCAGGTGGGCGGTTATAGGCCGCAGTTTCGTCCGCATCCCGCTGCGCACTCTTTGAATGCGCAGAAGGATGGTTCAGTAAGGTTTCTCAACCTTGCCTTGGTCTTGCAGGCTTTTGATGTGGAACAGGTTGTTCAACATCATGTCCATCTGGCCGGCCAGTTGGTTGCGCAAACCGTCCTTGAGTGCGCCGGTTACAGCGTTGACGCTGGTCTGCATCTGCTTCGTGAAGTCCTCGGCGCAGATCTTGGTCATGAGCCACTGAGCCCGAGTGACTGAGTTGTAATCGCTCGATGCCGGCTTGCCATCTCCGGGGTTTACCTTGCCGTTCCAGTAGGCGGTTACCGTTTTTTCCAGTTCCTTGCGCAGCGTGGTGGATGGCCCTTCCTGATCGCCCCACTGATTCACCCGGCGATATTCGCGCTCAAACGAGCCATTGATCGTTTCGTCGATTGCCTTCTGGATCTGCGAGGTCACACGCTCGTCGAAGATTTTGTCGATGCGCTTTTTCACCTCTTTCGCCACCATCTCGGAGAGGTCTTCATCCTCTCGCAGCAACTGATCGGCGACGTTCGACACGATGGATTTCTTCAGTTCAGCTTCGTTGATGTTGAGCATTTTGTGACTCCCGTTGATTTCCAATGCCGCCTCATAGAAGCGGCATCAGTAAATCTGTGGTCTTGCTCTCCGCCCCATGCTCGGCGCCGCGGTTTCCCCACCTGGCCGGCGTCACACATTTCGTGTTCGGTGTTATTCGCCGGCTGGCTTGCATGGTTTGGCGTCCTCCCTTGAGGGGAGTCCGGCAGGTTCCAGAGCCTGCATGGAGATCGAAGTTTGTGTTTCGCGCTATGCCCGTTGCCGGAGATCGATCCGCGAAGATTTCTGACTGTTAAAGAGCGGCGGGTCTGTTGAGGCCCTTCGCGGTGACTGTGTGTCGCTGCGATAGGTGTAAATTAACCGCCGGTTTCTTTGTCGTCAATACCGGCGGTTAATTTATTTCCTGCAAGATTTGGTTATGCTTTGGCCTTACTGTATGGATGTACAGCTATCAGGAGCGAAGTAGATGGCGATGGCAAAAGAACAAAATCAACCTGAGAGAGCCGCTATGTCAGGTCTGGAGCGGCTATCGCTCAGGGTGTCGTCAATGATCAACCACCCAGTTGCGCAGATTCAGCGATGGGTGACGATCCATCGACTGGACACAGATGGCGACAGGGAGTGGGAGGAGGTGATGGGGCTGCTGTCCGAGACGGAGTGCATAGACATGACATTCAACGACGATGACTCAGTGATGCTCAGGTGGGATCCTCAAGCCGAGGAGGAGCGAGTCTCTGAGGTCGAAAATCTGTTTGAAGTGGCGATGGGGGAGCCTGCTCCATTTTGATCGACAGAAAAAAGCCCGCTAATTTGCGGGCTTTTGTAATTCAATGCTGGCTATAACTAGTAACTCAGTCGTAATCGATAATTATGAGCACGCTTTTTGCGGTGTCGTATAGGTTAATTATAGAGTATGAGAATAAGGAGAAAAGCAAAACCGGATATACAGCTGCTAGTTCTTTTGACTGCTTTGCTAACTCGGAGTCGGCAACGGTAAGCAAAATTACCGATATAACAATTAAGGCAATTTGCTCTTTAATCGATAGCAGCATCTCATTTTTTGTCGCCTGAAAAGCTTCCGACCCAGCGCCAGCTTTATCTATAAGCTCTCGTATTTTTGTCAGGACAATGCCCATTGTTCCAGAGTTGATGGCGAGTAGGGCAATCAGCAAAGTAATAAGGTTACCTTTCAAGAAGGTGATGAGGAACTGGCTCTGGCAAAACGATTGCAGCAGCTGGCATAGATATCCCATGCCTAGCGCAATTAGCGTATTTGTCATCACCTGTTTTATCATTTCATCAGTTCCTTGAGTATGTTAGCGATATCCTCCGCCGATCCATCCAGTTTAGCATCTCCAATCTCAATTTCCTTAACTTCATTTGCAGTATTTATTTTCTTCTTTACGCCGCTTAGAGTAATTGAAACACTGCCTCCACCGTCACTCGTGTAAGACGCGAGGCCGTCTACTGTCGGGTCGGCTTTATCGAGAACTAGCGATGCGCCTGGATCCGCCTCGATTGCAAGCGTGCTTTTCACGGCGTTAGTTTTTTTCGCAAATGAGCGCAGATCCTCGGGAAGGGCTTTTGAGATTGAGGCCATGTTAGGAGTAACAAGCTCGAATTCAACCTTCTTGATTTTTCCGCGATGTTTTTCGACGAGATCCCAGAAAACACGTTTTTCTATCAGAGGCTCTACTGATGAAATTAGCTGATGACGAGCTAATGGTTCTTCAATAGACTTCATAATTAATTTAGCAACAGCGCGCGAATGCTGAAAGGCTTGAAGTCTGTGTTGCACTGCAATTAGCTGTATTTCTGGATCGTTCCAGATGGCAACCAATATCTTTGGCCAGTTGTCAACAGATTTTACGCTAAAGTCCTTGGTTTCGAGATTTACTGACCTATTTACTGCCACTCTAAATAGAAAAAAGTCTTTGTCTTCATAAAGTTTTTGAACATTTATTTCGGCTCTTTCGCTTTTGAATGCAGTAGGTAGCCTTAAAGCATCGGCAAATATCCGATTTTTCTGCTCTATCAAATCATCGACCGACTTGGGGCCGTATAAGTCACCTTGAAAATATCGATCTCTTGGGAGTAGCTGATACCTGAAGAGATTAAAACGAGTCTTTGACATTATTAACTTCCTGTCGAGGCCTTCGCTTCCCTGCTATGCGGTGATGCGTGCCAATTTATTTGAGAGTTAGGCTTAGCATTACACCAGCTGGGCATTCCAAACCAGAAGCACGCGAGCCTGAATAAAGGTCTCGTCTGCTCTTATCGTTTGCGGTGGGTGCCGTTCGTTATCCGAAATCATCTTGATCTGATCATCACCAATCCACTGAAGCCGCTTGATGTAGAGATGACCTTCCCACGAGAACATGTAGATCCCATCCCCCACGAATTCCCGGATGCTGATGTCGACCAGCAGCGGGTCTCTATGTTTGATCGTCGGCGCCATTGACTGGCCCCAACCGGTCACCATTTTCAGATGAAAATGCTCTTTGAACTCAACACCCATCTCGCGAAGATGCTGGGGGCTTACTCGAACATCCTGCAGCAACTCTGGATAGTCGTGCGGGATCTGGCCTCCACCCATTGCCGCACGGACGTCATAGTGCGCGATCCACACCTCATCACCCACAACGCCCGGCCGGTAGTAGTCAATCTCAATGGTGCCGCCGGCATCATCTGCTTCAGCGGCTGCCATCAATCTTTGTCTGGCCTTGTCAGTCAACCCTTTTCCCTGCTTATCGAGCATCTGGCGGATCATATCAGCGGCAGAAAGCGTCGAAGCCGATGGCGCTTCGGCGACTCTTGTCAGCCCGCTGATCTCGCGGGCAAGTCGCTTACTGAAGCGCTCGACCGGAACACCGAGTAAGCGCGATAGAACCGCCGCGAACTTGGCGTTCAGAGGATTCGTTCCGTTCAGGTACATCGCTACCGCAGCGGCCGATATATCAGCCTCCGCCGCAAGACTCGCCTGGGTCAATCCGAGCGCGTTCTTTTTTGATACGAAAAGCGCCTTGGCGGCGTCGCACTCAGCTTTCAGTTCTGGGGACAGCTCTTTCTTTCTGCTCATCCGTGAAATTTAACCGTTGGTTAATTTTATTGCGGCAACCGCCGGTATTGCTTGAAAGCTAACCGGCGGTTAATATTGGGTCTGACAAAGTTTGCTGAGGCAACGACATGAAGAAGACGCCACTGCCAGAACTGGTTGAGCGTATTGGTCAGTCCGCTGTCGCCAAGGGCCTTGGCGTCAGCGCTCCAGCCATTTCAAAAGCCTTGAAGGCGGCTAGGGAAATCCTGGTCATTGAACATGAGGACGGAAAGCTGACAGCAGAGGAGGTTCGCCCGTTTCCGTGCCAGTTACCGGTTCAGAGAACCGCCGCGTGACACTCCCGTCCGCCAATCCATTGAGCAAATGATCGCCCCCGCATCAGCAGGGCGCCACGTAAAGAATTTCGAGGTGTTACATGCAGGAATTGATGAAGGCGATCTACGACGTGGTTGACGACCACGGCACCAAGAAAATCGCCGAAGGCGCGGACTTCAAGTCACGGACGCTTCTTTCCCAGAAGGCAAACCCGGACTACGACACTCACCGCATGAACGTGGAAGAGCTGCACCGGATCATGAAGTTCACCCAGGACTTCCGTCCGCTCAAAGCATGGGCGGAGGCGTTCGGTTTCGACCTGATCCCGAAGGAAAAGCCGGAGGGCATCAATCTCAATACCGCACTTCTGCGGCTGCACGCCGATCTTGCCGACGTTACCCGGCTCGCGTTCGACGCACAGGCTGACGGGCGCGTCTGCTCGGTCGAGAAAACGAGCCTACTTAAAGAGGCTGAGGAAGTGATCGTCAGCCTGGAAGTTTTCAAGCAGTCCGTGAAGGCAGCCTGAATTTCAGACACAAAAAAGCCGACGGACTAGGTCGGCTTTTTCTACAGCGGTAAACAACTGGAGCAAATCATGCACCAACACACAGAATCCAGCAATACCCCCAACAGTGTCGCGACACGTTTTTCGAGTTCTGAAAAAGTGTCGCGCACCACGATGTCCTCCCGCGAGATCGCTAACGTCACCGGCAAGCGGCACGCCAACGTGAAGCGCGACATCGCCGCGATGCTGAAAGAACTGAAATTAGATGTACTCAGTTTTGAGCACATCTATCTGGACGGTCAAAACCGGGAGCAGGTCGAATACATGCTCGACCGCGAACACACCGACTGCCTGCTCACCGGCTACAGCGCCCCGATGCGCATGAAGGTGATTCGCCGTTGGCGGGAGCTGGAGCAGCAGCAGGGCGCCCGCGAGCAGGTTCTGCTCAATGGCACCAAGGTCATTGGCGAGATCGCCATCATGGAGTGCTTTACGCGCCTGCTGAAGCCGGCTCCATCCTGCCAGATGGCCATGCTCACGAAGATCGCCAAGAACAACGGTCTTGATCCGAAGTTTCTCCCAGGCTACGCCGTCGAAGCCGCGCCAGATGCTACCGGCGGATCCTCAATGCCCACCAAGTCAGCTACGGCCTTGCTGAAAGACAACGGCATTCGCGTGTCTCCCGCAGCGTTCAACCGCGCACTGGAAACCAAAGGCTTTCTGAAGCAGCTCCAGCGCAAGAACTCCAAACAGGAAATGGTTCCGTTCTGGTCGGTGACCGAGAAGGGCATGACCTACGGCAAGAACCTGACCAACCCCCAATCCCCACGCGAGACGCAGCCTCACTGGTACGTCGATCGCTTCCTCGAACTGGCCAAACTGGTCGGGAAGGCCTGATATGCAGTACACCGTCACGATCAATCAGGTGAAGGCGTTGGAGTGGGGGCTGAATTCTCAGCAGGCCCTGCTGTTCGCCTTCGTCTACGGCTGCCCGAGCTGGACAAAGCCAATCAAGACTGACGACGGGATCTTCTTCGCGCTGAGCAAGGCCAAGATCATCGAGGAGCTGCCGCTACTCACTGATAAGCCAGACACTGCTTACCGCATGCTGAAAGCTCTGGAAGAGGCCGGTCTGATTGAGCTTTCCAGTACTTCGAACATCACGCTGTTCCGCCTGACCGAGAAGGCGATTGAGTGGAACCAAAAGCTGGACGGGTCGGAAAAATATCCGACCCCACCAAAGAACGAAGGTCGGAAAAAAATCCGATCTGCCTCGGAAAAAAATCCGAGCAAGGTCGGAGAAAAATCCGAACAAGGGTCGGAAAAATCTCCGACAAATCAGGATACCAATCATCAGGGTACCAATCAGGATACCAGTCAGGACTTGCAAGGCAGCCCGGACAAGCCGGCCCGCAATCTGGTTCTGGTGGCTGATCGCACCGATGCGCCACGGGTTGAGATTCCCGCTGACATGCCGGGCCCAAAAGACCAATCCTGCAAAACCTTCAAGGTCTGGGCGAACTACGCCATGGCCTACCGCAAGCGCTACAGCACCTGGCCTGTGTGGAACGCCAAGGTAGGTGGCCAGCTTGGACGACTGGTCGACCGCCTCGGCGCCGATGTCGCCCACCACGTCGCGGCTCACTTCCTGAAAACCAGCGATGCCGCGGTGCTGCGGAAGTGCCACAGCCTCAACGAACTGTTGGCCAACGCCGAGAGCTACCACACCCAGTGGGTGACCGGTCAGCGCATCAACGGAACAACCGCACGCCAGATGGAGCGCACCGAGGCGAACGTCTCAGCCGCCGAACAGGCCGCACAAATGGTCTTGGCGAAGCGCAAAGCAGGGGAGCGCAATGAGTACATTTGAGATGGATGATCAGCAGGTTGCCAGCCTCGCAGCAGCGATCTGCGCCACCGCCGAGGCCGTGGGTCAGGAAATGAACCCAGGCACCGCGGCGATGATGGCCGAAGACCTTTGCGCTTACTCGGTGCCCGCCGTGAAAGCCGCGCTGAAGGCCTGCCGCTTCGAGGTGAAAGGCAAGCTGGCGATGGCTGACATTCTCCGGCGAGTGCAGGCCGCTGACGGCCGTCCGGGCAAGGACGAAGCATGGGCGATCGCCATGACCACCAACGATGAATTCGAAACCGTGGTGCTGACCGACGAAATCCAGCTCGCACTGGCTGCTGCAAAACCTGTCCTCGATGCCGGTGACAAGGTCGGTGCGCGCATGGCGTTCAACAGCGCTTACGAGCGTCTGGTGGGCCAAGCCCGAGAGCACAGCAAGGAGGTGAACTGGCATGTGTCTGTCGGCTTCGACGCCAACCGCCGCGCGCAGGCGATCACCAAGGCCTTGCAAATGCAGCGAATCCCACAGGAGCGCGCTCAGCAGTATCTGGCCGACTTGAGTGTCGCGCCGGTCACTGAAGACGGTCGGGCCGTGGTTGCGCTGCTCACCGGCGAGGTCGCGCGGCCTTCCCCAAAGCTGCGCGAGAAGCTCGCCGCGGTGAAGGACTCGATGCTGGCCATGCGCCAAGCATCGACAGAGGAAAAAACAGAACTGCGAATTCTGGCAGCCAACGAGCTGGCGGATCGCCGGGCGCTACTGATTCAGCAGGCCGAACAATTGGAAGCAAGGAGTGCGGTTCAATGACCATCGACAAACAGAAGCTCCAGAAGCTGTTGTGGGCCGAGGCCGCGTCATTCCGGTCTGACTGCACAGAGTGGAAGCTCAACACTGAAGCGCTGCAGGACTTTCTCGGCGAGAGAACCGTGGAAGAGGTTGCGCTCGAGCTGCTGGCTGAGAACGAACGTCTGACGAAGCAGCTTGGCGAATTGATGGTGTCGCAACCGAGCAAGGTGGTGCAGCAATGAATCCCGAATACACGATCCGCGATCAGCGCGACATCAACCGGTTGGCCGGCGTCCTGCACGCCATCGACCTGAGCAAGCCGAAGGTAGTTGTGATCCGCGACGAGAAGCGCCCGGACATCTGCAACCGCAAGATGTGGGCAATGCTCAAGGACGTTTCCGAACAGGTGATCTGGCACGGCAAGAAACTGACCAGTGAGGACTGGAAGTGCCTTTTCAGTGCCTCGCTGGAAAAGCAACGCGCGGAGCCTGGCCTCGACGGCGGCTTCGTCGTGATGGCTGTGTCGACCCGCAAGCAGTCGCTGAAGTGGTTCAGCGATTTGTTCGAACTGATGCATGCCTTCGGCGCCGAGCATGATGTGCGCTGGACAGAGCAAGACAAGTGGGGAGGGCGGTATTGATGCGAACTGCCCTCAAGGATGTGAAGCAGAAAACCTGCAAGGCCTGCGGCGAGAAGTTCGCGCCGATGTTCAACACCACACAGGTTGTATGCAGCCCGAAATGCGCGCTGGCTCATGCGCCGGCGAACAGCGAGAAAGCCCGCAAGGCCATCGATCAGCGCGATCGGCGCGAGATCCAGGTGCGCAAGGAGAAGCTGAAGAGCAGGGCTGATCACCTGCGCGAAGCCCAGGCCGCGTTTAATGAATGGATCCGCCTGCGTGACGCCGATCGACCTTGCGTAAGTTGTGGTCGCTACCACGAAGGCCAGTACCACGCCGGACACTACCGCTCTGTGGGAGCGAACCCAGAGTTGCGATTTGAGCCGATCAATGTCTGGAAGCAGTGCGCGCCATGCAATACGCACCTGTCTGGCAACTTGGTGAACTACCGACTTTCGCTCCTACAACTGATCGGTGGCCAGCAGGTTGAATGGCTTGAAGGGCCTCATCAGCCCTGCAAGTACACCGTCGAAGAAATCAAAACCATCAAGGCCGAATACCGGGCCAAGACTCGGGAACTGAAGAAGGGGCAGGCAGCATGAAATTGATCAGCGCACGTCAAGTGTGGACAGACGCACAGCATGAGTCGAACGCCTCAATCAGTGCGGCAGCGGCTGACCGGGCAAAGTCCGCGACTGTCGTCAGGAAGGAGAAGGCCGCGCTTCGAGAGGTCATCTTTGCCGCCCAAGGCGATGACAAGGAAGAGCGCATCATGGCTGTGCGCCAGAAGATCCACATTGCCGAGACGCGCCGCACGCCTATCGGTCGGTCGACACATCGAGCTGCCCATCTGGTGACCATGGGCAAGGTACAGAAGGCGATCGAGTCGTTGCCGTTCCAGGTGCAGCAGTTGGGGCACTACCTCTACCACCCGTGCATGACCGTCGTGCACATGCTCAACGCCGAGAAGCTGATCTGGTCGGATACTGACTTCAGTGCGCTCACCGATGCCAAGGCGGCGAAGGTGCATTGCCTGATCACCTGCGCCCTGCAGTCCTACAAGGCCGAGGCGAACGGAGGTGATGCGTGGGGCCCAGCTCGAGTGTCTGACGCCATGATGAAGCTGTACGGGATCGCTATCCAGCCCAAGCACTGGGATCGCGATTGGCTCGACATCTGGAATTTCCTGCGGAAAGCTATCGAGGAAGTGGATATTCAGGCTCAACAACCTGTATGGCAGGTTATTCACTCAGAAAATTCAGAGGATGCGGCATAAAGGTGTTGTCATGGTGGGGGATTTGATGTACTTTTCCCACACTGCGCAACTTACCTCCAGCGCACGACAACTTCGAAACCCGGCCACCGCGCCGGGTTTTTTATTGTCCGCTCGTTATATGCTCGCAGCTCACTCATGCCTTCAAGCCAGGAAAAGATGAAGAGAGATAAGCAGGCAGCAAAGAGCGTACTTTATAGCGTTCAAACATATTCGAAGGCTGACGGGATTGATAAATCTCGTCTAGAAACACTTCGCACCAATGTCGGCTACTCCCAAGAAGACTGGGACTATGCTGTCCGACTTCTGGTAGACAGCCGCTATCTGATCCTCGATGACAATTCGATCCGGATGACGTGGGCGGGTCATGATCTGTTGGAACTGCTGGAAAGATAATGCAGTGGATTTTCTCAAGCCTCGCCATCGTGCGGGGCTTTTTCGTTTTCGGCTCCCCACACCCATTGCCCCGAGCTGGGAGTGCAGCGGACGCCGGATTTATCAATCTCCCCAAGGGGGAGGCAACCCGGATGCCAAACATGCCTGACAAGCCAGACACATGGGCCAAGATCTGGCTGGCGTTGAGCAATCCGCTCTGGCAGGGCGTGATCATGTCCATCACCGTATCGTTGCTTCGAGTCATGTACGACGCGAAGGAAACCAGTAAGCGCCGGATTGTGTTCGAGGCGCTGATCTGTGGATCGCTGAGCTTGGTCGCGTCGAGTCTTATTGAGTGGATGGCCTGGCCTTCCAGTTTGTCGGTCGCTGCCGGTGGCACGATCGGCTTCCTTGGTGTGACAGCCATACGCGAACTGGTGACCCGTTTCCTCGGTCGCAAGGCGGATGCCGCATGAAGGCCTTCGCCGCTGCAATCATCATCGCCTTGGTCGCTATCCTGCTCGTCGGGATTCAGCAGTACCGGGTGATTGCCCTGCGCGCCGACGTGAAGTTCGAAGCCGGCGAGAAGCAGAAGGCGGTCGACGCCAACGTTGAAAGCCAGGCCACCATCACCACGCTGCGCGCCGAAGCCCAGCGCAACGCTGCCTACCAGAAAGACCTGAACAAGCGAATCAAAGCCAGCGAAGACAAAGCAAAAAAGGCGAGGAAAGACTTTGAAGACCTCAAGCGCAACAGCAAGCCTGTTCGTGATTGGGCTGCTCAGCCTTTGCCTGACGGCCTGCGCGGGAAGGCCAGTAGTGGTAACCCAGACAAAGACCGTGAGAACTGAAGCACCTGAGCCAATCCCCTGTGAGCGGATAAATGGCGATGACACGGATCTGCGACTCAACGGGGATGTGTGGGCGCTGAAGGATCGAGCCATTGAGCTGCTCGATACCTGTGCTGACCAAGTGGACGCGCAGATCAAGCGCAGTCAGAGCAAGTAGGTCGCGCGCCCTTCTCATGGAAGTAGTCAGTTCGCTCGCTACTCGAACCGAGCCTTCTTGATATCGCCATGCTTGTTCTGAAGATAAATGGAATAAGGCAGTAAGACAGTGTCTGTAACAGCTGAGAGCCCCATGTCGAGAACAATAAGTGCGGGAGCAGGGTATCCATCGAAACCAGTGCTTCGCCGTGGCTCCGCATCTAGTGTGCAGTAATCAAAGACTGTACCGCTGTAGATTCGCGGAACCGAGTCACAATGGGAATGCCAGCGAGCCAGTTTATTGCTAGCCACGGCATCATCCCGGAACGTCGTATTGATCGTTCCACATCCCGACGCCGAAGCGGTCGCAAGTATCAACAGAATCCATCTGAATTTCACTGAGTCGACTCCTTTCAAAGGATTCGAATTGTAGTCGAGCGAGTGAAGTCACGGAGTCATATTTAATAAGTAGCGACACGTTTAGCGAATCAGCAAATTGTGTCGCGACATTGGAGTCTGCATGACCAACGTAACGCGCTTGCGCCACGCGCTACCGCTGAGCCAAGACATCAACAAGGCTCTGACCGATCTGGACAGCGCAATTGCCAACGCCATCGATGCGGCCAAGGCTGCCGGCCTGCCTCAGGGCTTGATCGTCGCCGAGATTCACGGGCACGCCCACGCACAGACCCACATCATGGTGAGTGTTAGCGGGGAGCATCAGTAGAGCGATGAAGATGATTGTTTTAATAGAGCGCTGCATTATCGATTTCCTGTGATTTAAGAACTCGATACCCAGTATCTAGATCCAGAGAACTGGAACAACTCAACTCGATGTATTTGGTCGATGTTGAGCTATCCCACCTTTCAGAGGCTACTTAATGACAGCCAAGCAACCCGACTGGGAGGCGATCGAACGAGCCTACCGGGCTGGATTGCTTTCAGTTCGCGCCATAGGTGATACGCACGGTGTAAACCACGCGACCATCCTGAAGCGAGCAAAGAAAGAAGATTGGAAGCGCGACCTGACTGACCGGGTTCGAGCGGCCACCAAGCAGAAAGTAACCACGGCGGTAACCACTAAAAGTAACCAGTCGAAAGTGGTTACTGATGCCGAGATTATCGAAGAGGCTTCCGATCAGGCAGCAGCTGTCATCCTGGCTCATCGCACTGGGCTCGCGCAGTGGCGCAGCATTGCTGACAAGCTGAGTGATGCGTTGGTCGCCATGGATGTGACCGCTGACAATGCCGGCGACTTCGCTCGTTCGCTCAATGCAGGCGTTGACGCACAGCTCAAGGTCATCAAGGGCGAGCGCCAGGCGTACAACCTCGACACGGAAGAGGGCGACAAGACAGTCGACACCCTGGCCGCGATGATGGACGAACTGTCGAAGGACGCCTGACATGAAGCCCGAGCATATGAAGCTGCTCCGGGATAAGCGTTGGCGGTTGAACAATCTCTACTTCATCACCGACAAGCAGGGCAAGAAAACCCGCTTCCGGATGACGGACGAGCAGATTGAATACTTCGACGGGATGCATACCCGCAACATCATCCTGAAGGCTCGCCAGCTCGGCTTCACCACTGAGTGCTGCATCATCCAGCTGGACGCCGCACTTTTCGAGTCGGCCAAGTGCGCGCTGATTGCCCACACCCTGAACGACGCCAAGCGGCTGTTCCGGGAGAAAGTGAAGTACGCCTACGACAACCTGCCGAAAGAGATCCGCGCGGCGAACCCGGCGAGTAACGACGCCGCCGGCGAGCTGGTGTTCAGCAAGGGCGGTTCGCTTTACGTCAGCACTTCGTTCCGAGGCGGCACGCTGCGTTACCTGCACGTCTCCGAGTTCGGGAAGATCTGCGCCAAGTTTCCGCACAAGGCGCGCGAGATCGTCACCGGTGCATTTGAGGCGGTGGCCACGGATTGCTTCGTCACGATTGAATCGACAGCGGAAGGCCGGGCCGGCTACTTCTTCGACTACTCGCAGACGGCCGAGAAGCAACTGCTGTCCGGCACGCCTCTCGGCAAGCTGGACTGGAAGTTCTTCTTCTTCAGCTGGTGGAAGAACAAGGCCTACTGGCTCGACCCGACTGAGGCGATCATCCCGCAGCGCCTGACCGACTACTTTAACGAGTTGTTCGCGAAACACGGCATCGACACAAACCCGGGCCAGCGCGCCTGGTACGCGGCCAAGGAGAAGACCCTCGGCGACGACATGAAGCGGGAATACCCGTCGATCCCGGCCGAAGCCTTCCAGCAGTCGATCGAGGGCGCCTACTACGCCCAGCAGTTCACCAAGCTGTATGCCGCTCAGCGCATCGGCACGCTGCCAGACAACAGCCACCTGCCGGTAATGACCTTCTGGGACATCGGAGTCGGCGACTCCACGGCGATCTGGTTCGTGCGTCAGGTCGGCAACGAGTACCACGTCATCGACTTCTACCAGAACAGCGGGGAAGGCCTGCGGCATTACATGAAGGTGCTCAAGGACAAGGGTTTCACCTACTCCGAGCACTGGGGGCCGCACGACATCGACAACCGAGAGTTCGGCAGCGATGCCAAGACTCGCCGAGAGCTGGCCCGCGAGGGTTATGAGATCGACGGCGAGAAGTACAGCATGACCTTCGAGATCGTCCCCAAGATCGGTATCAACGACGGCATCGAGCAGGTTCGCGAAATCCTGCCGAAGTGCGTGTTCGATGAGGCCAAGTGCGAAGAGGGGATCGGCTGTCTCGAGAACTACAAAAAAGAATGGGACGACAAGCGCGGCTGCTGGAAAAACAACCCGCTTCATGACTGGACCTCTCACGGCTCCGACGCTTTCCGGTACTTCGCTGTGGCGAAGAGCGCCAGGAAGCCGGCCACCAAAATCAGAATGGGATTTGCACGCTGATGAGCGACGTCACTTTCACTCGCCCCGAGTACGTCGCGGCGAAAAACTGCTGGCGCCTGGTGCGCGACGTCTGCAAAGGCTCGGAGACCATCAAGGCCGCGGGCGATATGTATCTGCCGCGCCCGAACGCTGCTGATACCAGTCAGGACAACAGGGAACGCTACGACGCGTACAAGAAGCGGGCGGTGTTCTACAACGCCACCGGCCGCACGAAACACAGTCTGGTCGGTGCGGTCTTCCGCACTTGGCCCACGTTAACCGTTCCGGCGGCGCTTGATTACGTGGCGAAGAACATCGACGGGCAGGGCGTGAGTGTTTACCAGCAATCCCAGTCGGTGATCGGTCATCTACTCGAGGTCGGGCGTCACGGGCTGCTGGTGGACTACGCCGCGGTTGAGGCCGGAACTGTCAGCAAGGCGGACGAGATTTCCGGACGGGCCCGGGCAAATATTGCCAGCTACACCGCAGAATCCATCATCAACTGGAAGACCCGTCAAGTCGGTGGCCAGCATCTGCTGAGTCTTGTAGTGCTGCGCGAGACGGTGGATGTCGATACCGACGACGGTTTCGGTAGTGAGAAGGTCGTTCAATACCGTGTGTTGCGCCTCGATTTTTCCGGCCAGTACACGCAGGAAGTTTGGGAGGAGGGGCCAAGCGCGACAACTCAGAAGGTCGCACCATTCACACCGTTGAATGGTCTGGGTCGACCTTGGCAGGTGATTCCGTTCCAGTTCGTTGGCAGCGAAAACAATGACACCAGCATCGACGATTCGCCGCTGTACGACATGGCAGAGATCAACATCGGCCATTACCGGAACAGCGCGGACTATGAAGAGGCGGCGTACTTGGTGGGGCAGCCCCAACCTTGGATGTCAGGACTCAGTGATCAGTGGCGCGACCACTTGGAGGCGGAAGGCATTTATCTGGGTTCTCGTGCGCCATGGCTGCTTCCACAAGGTGGCGCTTGCGGAATGATGCAAGCCCAACCAAATGCTGTCGCCAAAGAGGCCATGGACGCCAAGAAACAAGACATGGTTTCGCTTGGCGCCCGGCTCATTGAGCGCGGCAGCGCGGTGAAGACCGCTACCCAGGCCGACAACGATAGCGCCGCTGAACATAGCGTTCTTTCGCTGGTGGTCAGCAACGTGAGTGAGGCTTACAGCCAGTGCCTTGAATGGATGGCTGAGTTCGTGAATGCATCAGGCGAAGTGGTCTACAAACTCAACCAAGACTTCAGCCAGATCAGTCTGGACGCGACGATCCTGGCTGCACTATTCAACGCGGTGCAGGGCGGCAAGTTGCCTGAAGGCGACTTCTGGCAGTACCTGCGTGATCGAGGCGTGATCAACCCAGAGAAGACGGACGACGACATCCGGGGCGAACTGGAAGCGCAAAGCACTGGGCCTGACCTGGATGAAGACGAGGTAATTCCGAATGGCGGCAAACCAAGCAATCCTTGATGCCACCATTCGGCACGCTGTCTTTTTGGAGCAGCTCAAGTCGGGGGAGGTGGCCAAGTTCGCACCTTTCCTCAAGGAGATCGACCGTTCGATTCGTGAGCGGCTGACTCGGGCGGATCTGACGGATTACACCACTGTTCGGCTGGAACGGCTGTTGAGCGAAGTCGATAGCCTTCTGCTCGGTATCTTCGACCGATACAGCGAGCGGCTGAGCCTCGACCTGGTGGACATCGCCAACTACGAGGCCGAGTTTGAGGCGACCAGCCTGACCCGGGCGGCGCCAGTAGGCGTTTCGTTCGACGCGGCGGTGCCTGGTGCTGCTGCAATCAGGGCGGCGATCCTCACCAACCCGCTCAGCGTGCGAGGTGCGGACGGCGGCAAGCTGCTCAAGTCGTTCATCGATGGCTTCACCGCCACCGAGCGACAACGCCTCACAGGCGCGATCAGGCAGGGGTTCTTCGAAGGCCAAACCAATTTCCAGATCATCAAGAGCATCCGGGGTACCAAAGCGCTCAAGTACAACGATGGCATCTTGGCTACGACCAACCGCAACGCTGGCGCCATCGTGCGAACGGCGGTGCAGCACGTCGCCACCCAGGCGCGCATGGAGACGCTGAAAGAGAACTCCGATGTCGTGCATTCGGTGGAGTGGGTCAGCACGCTGGATTCGAAGACAACCAGCCAGTGCCGGACGCTAGACAAGCGCCGTTTCAAACTGACCGAAGGGCCGAGGCCTCCGATCCACATCAACTGCCGCTCGACGGTGGTGGCGGTGACTCGCTTCAGCGCCTTGTTTGCCAAGGACGCCACGCGGGCATCCATAGGTGACGGCGGTGCCCAGCAGGTTAGGGCTGGCCTCAGCTATTACGACTGGCTCAAGCAGCAGCCTGCGGCATTTCAGGATAAGGCTATTGGCCCTGTTCGGGCGAAGCTGTTCCGAGACGGTGGGCTGAGCATCGAACGATTCTCCGAGCTTCAGCTTGATCGCAACTTTTCGCCATTGACGCTTGTTCAGATGCGGGTTCTTGAGCCTTTGGCGTTTGAGAGGGCCAGCTTGTGATTGTGCTTTCCAACCTGTAATTTCATTCGGAAATTAATAACAGGAAGGATTTTGAAAATGTCGAGCTACATGGATGTCGAAAAACTGCCGGCATGGCACTTGGATTATGTGATTGCAAATCGGATATTTGGTTACGCTATATCAAGGACGACGAGAGCCCGCCAAACCATTAATGTGGCTTACTCGGGAGGTGGGCTCAATGATCTTGAGTTTTCACCAACAACTAGGTGGATGGATGGCGGCCCTCTGATCCAGAGCTACGGTCTTTCGATCGTCCAAAACGAAGCAGGTATTTGGACGTGCACCTCTCAAGAAGGGATTTCACATCAGGATGAGTCGCCTTTAATTGCCGCAATGAGAGTGCTGATCAGCTCAAAGGTCAAACCGCCCTATGAGATTCCATCGTAACAACTGACTTTTTCAGAACCCGCCTAGTGCGGGTTTTTTTATGCCCGCAGGCAGGGCCTGCACCTACGTCTCTGGGAGACAACCAATGCTGAAATTCCAACTGGATACCCTGGATGGGGTAGATGAAGCCGTGCGCGCTCTTTACACCGAGAAGGACGGCAAGTTCGTACTCGGCATTGAAGGTCTGCCGCAGCAAGAAGATGTATCCGGCCTAAAGGCCAAGGTTGATGAGCTGCTTGGCGAGAAGAAAGCCGCCGAGAAGAAGGCACGCGAAGCTGAAGATGCAGCGCGCCTTGAGCGTGAGGAAGCCGCTCGCAAGTCCGGCAACGTCGAAGAACTCGAACGCTCTTGGACTGAAAAATTTACCCGCCGCGAAGCTGAGCTGAACGGCATGTTGGAACAGGAGCGTGGAACGCTGAGCGGACAGATCCGGGATCTGACTGTCGGGCGTACCGCTACTGACATCGCCTCTGCGCTTGCAGTGCAAGGCAGTGCAAAAGCCCTGTTGCCGCACATCGAACGTCGTCTGAGCGTCGAGCAGCGCGATGGAAAGCCTGTTGTGGTCGTCCTTGACGCACAAGGCAAGCTCTCGGCGGCAACGCTGGATGAGCTCAAAGCAGAAATCGCGAATGACACTGCGTTCGCGCCGTTGATCGCGGGCAGTAAAGCATCGGGCGGCGGGGCCGGCGGTGCAGGTGGTGGGGGCGGGGCCCCGAAAGGAAAAATCGGCGGTACCAAAGAGGAACGCACGGCTGCAATCGCAAGCCGGTTCCCAGATCTCCCTCAATCGTAAGGAAATAACTCATGTCCCTGTCGCAAATGCAGGTTTTCAACGAATACATCATGCCGGCGACTCTCGAGACGCTGGATCAATATCTCGCCGCATTCAACGCTGCGAGCCGGGGCGCCATTGTGCTGTCCCCGGACGGCTTCACTGGCGACTTCCTCCAGGAGTCGTTTTTCCAGACCCTTGCTGCTGCCCAGCGCCGCGTAGACCGCTACAGCGCTAACGCCGCCGTTGCTGCCACCGACCTGACCGAGCTGAAGAACACTTCGGTGAAGGTCGCCGGCGGCTTCGGCCCGATCCGCTATGAGCCATCGCAGATGGCCTGGCTCGAGCGTCCAACCGCGCAGGGTATCGAAGTCGCGAGCCGCGCGTTCGCTGAAATCCTGCTGAAGGATCAGTTGAACACTGCGATCGCGGCATTGGTTGCAGCGATCACCGCACAAGCCGCCGCAGTCAACGATGTGTCGGCGACCGCAGGCATCACCTACGCCGGCCTGAACAACGCGCATGCGAAGTTTGGCGATGCCAGCCAGAACCTGGTCACCCAAGTGATGCAGGGCACCAGCTATCACAAGCTGGTCGGCCAGAACCTGGCGAACCAGCAGCAGCTGTTTCAGGCCGGCAACGTCCGCGTGGTGGACATCCTCGGCAAGATTTCCGTTGTGACGGATGCCCCGGCGCTGATGCAGGCCGGCACCCCGAACAAGGAAATCATCCTGTCCCTGGTGCAGGGTGCTGCGCTGGTGCACGACGGTCGCGACATCATCAGCAACGTCCAGACCACCAACGGCAAGGAACGCATCGAAACCACGTTGCAAACCGACTACACCTTCGGCCTGGGCCTGAAGGGCTACACCTGGGATACCACCACCGGCGGCAAGTCGCCAACCGACGCTGAACTGGCGACCGGTACTAACTGGGACAAGACGGCTACCAGCATCAAGCACACCGCCGGTGTGGCTCTGATCGGTGACTCCTCCAAGTAACCCTGAATGTTGAGCCGGGCGGTGTGCCCGGCTCGACGAGGTAATGATCATGAGCCACAAAAACATCTGGTACTTGCCCGGCCCATTCCACCAGTACCAGGAAGATGTGAAGGCGCTAGCCAAAGAAAACGGTCTGTGCATTGTCGACGCGAACGCCACTGAAAGCCGCGATGACGAGGCTAAGAATGCGCCGGAAGTGACGGTGCGGAAGGTTGATTCGGCACCGGTGCTGATCGCCGATAGCGCTGATTTTGACGGCGCTGCGTTGCAGGAGTTGATCGACAAGTTGAATGCAGAACGTGACGGCATCGCGCTGCTGATCGACGCTGCCGAAGGTATGTCGGAGCTGGAACACCCGGGCGCCGGCGAACTGCCGATCCGCTTGTTCGGTGCGCTGAAAGCCATTCACGAGGGGGTCGTCAACCTTGAGGGCGAGCGTGATAATTTGGCGGGCGAAGTTCAATCGCTGAACGCCGAGATCGAGCGCCTGAAAGCGGCGGCGAATCAGCCTGACGAAAACGCCGAGAAAATCGCAAGCCTCAAAGCGCAGCTCGACGCTGCCAAAGTGCAGTATCGTGCGAACGCTTCGGTGGAATCGTTGGAAAAGGCGGTTGCCGATCTACAGCAGGCGTAATAATCCGGGTGCCCGTCAACGCGGCCCCCGAACCAGAACACCACAGCGAGCTGATTCATGACTCTCATCATCGAGGACGGTACCAGTAAGCCTGAAGCCGAAAGCTATGCATCCGCCGAGGATCTGGCCATGTACGCCGTGAAGTTTGGCGTAGGCATCCCGGCAGATGTGCCAGCACAGGAAGCGCTGCTGCGCCGGGCCGCGCTGGCGATGGACGGCATGATGTGGAAGGGGCGAAAGTCCAACAGCGAACAGGCCCTGTCCTGGCCGCGCCGAGGCGTTGAGTTGGACTACGAAATCAAGCCTGACAACTACCTGCCGGCTCGAATCCAGTACGGCCAGATGGCGCTGGCTGCCGAGATCCACACAGACGACGTCGACCCGATCGAGAAGCGCAAAGGCGCAGTAACGCTGGAGCGTGTCGAAGGCGCGGTAACTCGCGAGTACGCGGCGATCTCGAACACCAGCGGCCGACTTTTGCCGGCGGCGCCGGACAGGCCGAGCGCCACGCAGTTTGCAGACTATCTACAGAAGCGCGGGCTGTTCGCTATCCGCGCATAGCAGCAACGGAGACCGCCATGGCCACCTTCTACGACGAAATGGCCGTGATGGCTCTGGAGATGATCACAGAGTTCGGCCAGCCGGTGACTATCAGCAAGACTCAGCCGGGCGAGTACGACCCTGAGACCGGAGGCGACACGCCGGGCGCTACCTTTGAACAGACCGCCCAAGGCATCCTGCTCGACTTCACCGGTCAGGAATTCCAGAACAACAGCCTCATCAAGCAGGGCGACAAGAAATTGAAGATCGCCGCGCAGGGGCTGGAGTGGGTTCCGGATCTGCTGAACAAGGTGATCATTCAGGGGCGCACCTGCTCCATCGTGCCGCCGTTGAAAGAGGTGAATCCCGCCGGGACGGCGATTCTTTATGAGCTGCAGGTGCGGTCATGAGCAAGTACTCAGGCCTCAACGGCAGTTTCGCCGAAAACATCCGACAGTTTGCCGAGCAGGCCCAAGCGGGGCTCGACGCCACCTTCCGCGAAATTGTGATCGAGATCGGCAGCAGCGTCATCCGCATGTCACCGGTGGGCAACCCCGAGATCTGGGCTGCGAACGCGGCGCATCGCGCCTCCAACACTCGTACTGCCGATGACTACGATTTCAAGGTCGCCGTGCGCAACACCCTCATCAATCTCGATGTGAACAATTTCACCAAGGCCGGGAAGCTGAAACGGGGCGTGAAGTACGCCAAGCCGCTGACAAAGACCGAGCGCGATCAAAACTTCAACGTGAATGGACTGGTTGCCGGCAAGGATTACGTCGGTGGCCGATTCCGCGGTAACTGGCAATTCTCAATCGGGGCGCCGGCTGAAGGTGAGCTTGATCAGGTAGATCCGGCCGGCGGCGTCACGCTTGCGAAGCTAAGGCTTCAGGTCGAGCAGCTGACCATTGGGCAAACAGCGTACATCGTGAACAACCTGCCATATGCGGTACCGCTCGAGTACGGCCACTCGAAACAGGCACCGGGCGGTATGGTGCGCATCACGCTCGCGCGGTTCCAGCAGATCGTCGACGAAGCCATCAGGAACAACCAGGTATGAGCCACAACATCACCGCCTCTATCTATGAGGCCAGACTGATCGCCTGGGCGAAAGCGCTGCCGGTGCCAATCAAGGTTGTCGTCGAGAACGAGGCCTATGAGCCTGGAGCTGGCGTCACTTACCTACGAGCTTTCACTCTGCCGGGCGACACCGCAAGCAACACGCTCGGCGGCGACCACAAGCTATACACAGGCGTGTTTCAGGTCAGCATCGTCACGCCCTCCGGAAAGTACCGCGGTGCGGCCGGCGCAATCGCCGACCAGATCGCCGCGCTGTTCCCGCTGTATGAGCGGAACACCAAGGGCGCGCTGACGGTGGTGACCATGACGCCGGTAGACCCAGGCCCGGGAATTCCCGACGCCACCACTTTCACTGTGCCCGTGTCGTTCACGTACCGCGCAGACACCAACTAATCCGCCCATTGGGCAAACCCAGAACCCGCCATCGAGCGGGTTTTGTCATTTCAAGAGAGGAAAACCCCATGGCTGGCATTCAAATGCCCAACGGCGCAACGTTCGAAATTGCTTCCGCCTATGGCGCTGCAATCCCACTCACCGCCTTGACCAATGCCAACCCGGCAGTGGCGACCGCAGCAGCACACGGACTGGCCGAAGGCGACATCATTGCCGTCAGCTCTGGCTGGACTCGCCTGGACGGACGCGCCGTGCAAGTCGGCGAGATTGCCAGCGGCACCTTTGCTCTCGATGGCGTGAACACCACGAACATTCAGCAGTATCCGGCCGGGTCTGGCGTCGGTAGCGCGCGCGAAGTGACCACCTTCACCGAGATCTCGAAAATTACCGAGCTCGGATCGAGCGGTGGCGATCAGCAGTTTCTGACGTTCGGCTTCCTTGCTGACGATGATGACCGTCAGATGCCGACCACCAAGAACCCGATCACGCTGACCATCACGGTCGCCGACGATCCATCGCAGCCCTATGTCGACGTCTGCGAGGCAGCGGATGACGACAAACAGGCCCGCGTTCTGCGACTGAACCTGCCGGGCGGTAGCCGCATCATCTACAACGGCTACGTCTCGATCACCTCGACCCCAACCATGTCGCGAAACAACCTGATGACTCGCGTGATCAGCATCGCGCTAACCGGTCGCCCAACTCGTTACAGCGCCTCGGCGTAAGGAAGGCACATGGCAAGGTTCACACTCGCCCGGAATCCAACCTTCAAGCACGTCGTCATGCTGCCAACGGTCGGCGGTGATCCGGTTAGCGTCGAGTTCGAGTTCAAGTATCGCGACCGCACCGAATTGGCTGGCCTCTACGCAGAGTGGGGTGAGCGTCATAAGGCGCTCAAGGAGAAAGCGGAAGAGGCCGGCATTGAACAGTTCACGGCTTTGCTGATTGATCTGCAGGTCGAGCAGTTGAAGGCGATCATCGCCGGCTGGGATATCGCTGAAGAGTTCACCGACGAGAACCTGCGCATCCTGGTCAAATCCATCGCCGCCACTCCGGGCGCGGTGCTGACCGCTTATTCCGATGCCTTCAGCAATGCACGCCTGGGAAACTCCTAAGCGTCTCCCGCAAGCTGTACGAGCCGGGGCCGTCAGCCGAATCGCTGGCGGCCTTCGGCCTTTCTCTTCGTGACATACCCGATGAAATCTGTGAGGTCTGGCCTGATGTCTGGCAGGCCTTCAAGGTCTTCGAGGCCATGGGCACTCAGTGGCGTACAGGCGCGTGCGGCGCTACCGGACTCGATTACACGTCAATTCGCCATGTCGCCGGCTTCCTTGGCCTTACCCGCTCAGAGGTCGCCGACGTCTTTCCAGACATCCGCGTCATGGAAGCCGAAGCCCTGCGGGTGATGGCGGAACAGAGGGACAGTAAATGAGCACCACCTTCGCGTCCCTCGGTATCGAGGTGAACTCCTCGTCGGCATCCAAGGCGGCTGACGATCTCGACAAGCTGGTCGACTCGGCAGTTGATGCCGAAAAGGCGATTGATGATCTCGGCAAGTCGGGCGAAGACTTGGCCAACACTGGCAAGAAGATCAGCCAGGCCGAGAGCGAGGCTGCTCAGGGCATCGACAGGGCCACGGGCGCTAAAGAGCGCCAGGTCGATGCCAGCCGCAAGGCAGGTGCCAGCGCGGCCAGTGAAATCGCAATCATCAGCCAGCTCGACAAGGCGATGTCCGGCAACATCGGCAGCATGGACCAACTGATCCAAGCTGAAGGCTTGCTGGAGCGCGCTCGCAAGGGCGGTCTCGTCACCATCGAGCAGCAGGAGTCCTATCAGGATCGGCTCGGTAAGGCGTATGAGCGAATCGAGAAAGCCGAAGCCAAGGAGATGGCGCAGAAGCAGCGGCTGATCGACGCTGAAAACCGTCAGATCGAAGCGCTGAAGCGCACGGTCAACGGCATCGACCCGGTTACTGCGAAGTTGGCAAAGCTGGAGGCGCAAGAGAAAGCGCTCAACGATCTGTACAAGGCCGGCCAGATCGACGCGACTCGTTACGGTGAGGCGCTGGCGAAGATCGGCAAAGACCGTGACGGCCTGACCGCGACAGAAACAGCATTCGACAAGCTGAAGCTCGGCACCCGCCAGGCGCAAGAAAACGTGATGCAGCTGACCAATGCCCTGCAGTCTGGGGATTGGGGTAGTGGTGCACGGGCTGTTGCTCAGCTCGGCGCCGGTGCGGGCGCGTCTGCCAAGAGCCTGGCAGCAGCGCTGATTCCCGCCGGCTTGCTGGCCGGTGTCCTCGGTGCGCTGGGTTACGCCTACTTCGACGCACAGAAGCAGGCTCGTGAGTTCAACGTCGCCATCAACGGCGGATCGAACGATGCCGGGCAGAGCATTGCCAGTCTCAAGGTGATGGCTGACACCGCTGGGGCGATCACTGAGAACTTTGCAGGCGCCCGGGAGGCGGTGATTGCACTGGCTTCTGGTGCCGCTACCAGCGGCGCCCAAATGCAGAACCTGGCTCAGGCTGCCGCAGCAATTGGTGAGGTGACAGGGAAGGGCGCTGGAGACATCGCCAAGTCGCTCGCGAATGCCGGTGACACCGCCACAGAAGCTGCAGAGAAAATCAGCGACCAGTATGGCCTGCTCACCTACGAGCAATACCAGACGATCAAGGCGATTGATGATCAGGGAGACCATCAGCGAGCGCTGGACGTTCTCAGTGAAGATCTCAATCGGTCGGCCCAGGAACGCCTGAAGAGCTATCGTGAATCCCTGTCTGATATCGAGCGTGACTGGGATCGCGTGAAGGTGGCCATCAAGGGCGCCTATGCTGAGGTCCGGTCGGAGATTTTTCCCGATCTGGCAAAGCAGATCGAGATCACCCAGCGAGTGCTGGATACCCGGAAAGGGGGTGGGGTCACAGGTGCAATATCGAATGGGTTGAGCTCGCTCAATTCCTTTCTGGGGCTAAACGACGGCGAGAACGACGACTCAACGCCGGCACTGGAGGCCAAGCTTGCAGGGTTGAAGGCACGCTTATCAGCGAGCGAAAGCAACGCTGCCGCGACTGGCGAAGCGACTCGGGCGAACAAGGAATTGATCGCTGTCCAGAAGGAACTGGACAAGCAGATGGACAACCTGAACCCACTCGCAAAGCGTCAAGAGGCCTACAAGAAGCTCAACGATCAGTTCACGACGCTTTATCAGGACGCCGAAAAGACCGGTCAGAAATCCCCATTGCTCGACGGCGTGTTCTTCGACGGCCAAAAGTTCTCTGGTGGCGCCTACGACAAACTGCGTAAGGCAATCGACGAGCAGAAAAAAGACCCCAAAGCTGCCGCGGGTAGCGTCGATCTATCCGGGTTCAATGACTCGAAAAACGCACTCAATACCGTGCTCGCCGAGTACAAAAATGCTCAAAAGGATTTGGAGGCTTCGCAAAAGGCCGGGCTGATCTCGCAGGCTGATTATCTGCAAGCGCGTGAAGCCATGATCGGCAACGAGCGCGACGAGGTCACTGCAGCTTATGAGGCTGAGATCACCGCACTGGAAGCGGCGAAGAGCAAAGCCGGCACATCGGCCGCACAGCGCATCCAGCTTGACCAGAAAATCGCCGATGCCCGGGCCGCCATGGTCAAGGTGCAGCAGGACGCTGACACCGAATTGAGCGTGCTGGCGAAGAACGAAGAAGGCCGGCTGAAGAAGCAGACCGAGGCCGTCAACACCTATAGCAGCGCGTTGCAGCAGCAAGTCAAAACTCTGCGTGAGCAGGGCCAGCGTGCGGCGGCGGGCATCGGCCTGGGAGATCGTCAGCGCGATCTGATGAGCCAGCAGAACGGCATCGACGATCGCTTCAATCAGCAGAAGCTGGATCTGGCGAACCAGTACGGCGATGGCTCGCGCGGCATGAGCCTCGACGAGTACACGCTGAAGCTGGCGGCACTGAAGGCAACTCAGCAGGATCTGCACGATACGGTTCAAGCCAACTACGACGAGATGACGGCAGCCCAGGGCGACTGGAGTGCTGGAGCATCGTCGGCGTGGCAGAACTATCTGGAGTCCGCACAGAATGCGGCGGGGCAGACGAAAAGCCTGCTCACCAATGCGTTCAGCTCGGCAGAGGACGCTGTGGCGAATTTCGCTATCAACGGCAAATTCTCGTTTTCTGACTTCACCAAATCGGTGCTGGCAGATATGGCGAAGATCGCCACTCGACAGGCTACTTCACAAGGGCTCAGCGCTCTTTTTGGTCTCGCCGCGTCAGCCGCTGGTACGTACTTCGGAGGTGGCGGCGGGAATGGATTGGCCGCTGGATCCGCAGGTGCCGTGTCTTCAGATCTCGGAGCATCGCAGGCCGGCTACACGGGGTTTGATCTCTCCGGATATCGGGCTTCTGGTGGGCCTGTTGCGCCGAACTCTCTGTACGAAGTCAACGAATTGGGGCCGGAGCTCTACAACGAGGGCGGCCGGTCATTCCTGATGACCGGCGCCAACGGCGGCAGCGTCACGCCGTTGACCACCGGAGGCGGGCCTGCTCTGGCCGCAATGTCCGGCGGTGGCGGCAACACGTACAACTTTCCGGTAGCGGTCTCGGTGCAGACATCTGAGAGCGACGGGGCGGGTGTTTCGCAAGAAACAACCAACCAGCTTGGCAAGAGCATCCAGCAGGCTGCGAAAACCGAAGCGGAAACGGCAATTGCCCGAGCGCTGCAGCCGGGCGGCTCGATCTGGCGCCTGACAAATGGGAGGGGCTGATGGCCATCGAGAAATTCACCTGGCCAACCGAGCGTGGGGAGACGCCCGAAATCACCTATCGGGTGCGCACTTCGAAATTTGGTAACGGCTACGCGCAAAACGTCGGTGACGGCCCGAATAACAGAGAAGACTCCTACCCGGTTACCTGCGTCGGCCAGAAGGCCAAGGTGCTGGAGATCACGGCATTCCTCGACCGGCACGCCGGCGCAAAGGCGTTCCTCTGGACAACGCCTCTCGGCGAACTCGGGCTGTTCACCTGCAAAAATCCCGCTCCCACACCAATGGGGGGCGGGGTCTTCAAACTCACCGCCACGTTTGAGCGGGCATTCCAACCATAAGGGGCAAACATGCCGCTGATTAGTGATATCCAGGTGCTCGAGCCTGGCAGCGAAGTGCTGCTCTTTGAATTGGACGGCACGGACTATGGGGCAGACGTTTTGCGCTTCCACGGCCACGCGATTCCGCACACACCGGCCGAGTTGATTGCCGCAGGCGCAGATGCCGACCAACTGCCGGCGAAAGCGATCTACTGGCAGGGCAACGAGTACAGCGCCTGGCCGATGCAGATCGATGGAATCGAGGCGAACGGCGACGGTACGGCGGTGAGGCCGACGCTGTCGGTTGGCAACGTCAACGGCCGCATCACCGCTCTGTGCCTTGCGTTCGAGGATTTGCTCGAGTTCAAGCTCACAATGCGTCACACGCTTGGGACGTACCTCGATGCGGCGAACTTTGCCGCCGGCAACCCGACAGCTGACCCAACCCAAGAGACGATCGAGGTCTGGTACATTGACCAGAAGACGAACGAGGACGGGGAAACGGTTAGCTGGGAGCTGGCCAGCCCGGGAGACGTCGGCGGTGAATCAATCGGCCGTCAGGCTACGACGCTGTGTCACTGGTGCCTCACCGGTGGCTACCGGGGGCCGAACTGCGGCTACACCGGGCCGTACGTTACGAAGGACGGTGTCGTCACAGACAACCCCGAACTGGATCAGTGTGACGCCACGCTCGGCAAGGGCTGCATCCCGCGCTTCGGCGAAGGCAACCCGCTGCCGTTTGGTGGATTCCCGGCTGTTTCCCTGATCGCACGGAGCTGACATGCGAAAGCACATCTTGAATGCGATCCAAGCGCACGCGGCGGCCGAGTACCCGAAAGAGTGCTGCGGGCTGCTGCTGGCGATCGGGCGCAAGCAGCAGTACTTCCCCTGCAGCAATGTCTCGACCGAGCCGAACGAAGAGTTTCGTATCGATCCGGAGGAATACGCTCAGGCCGAAGATATCGGCGAAGTAATCGGCATAGTTCATTCACATCCGGATGCCACAAGCCGCCCGTCACCGCGCGACCTCGCCATGTGTGAGGCGACGGCTATGCCGTGGCACATTCTGAGCTGGCCTGAGGGTGACATGCGCACCATCGTCCCGACTGGCGACGTCCCGCTGCTGAAGCGGCCATTCGTGCACGGTGCCTGGGACTGCTGGCAGGTCTGCGCTGAGTGGTACAAGCGCGAGTGGGGGCTGGAGTTCGAAGTTTTCAAGCGCGCCGATGGCTGGTGGGAGAGCAAGGACAACGCCAGCTTGTACGAGGCGAACTATGAGGCTGCAGGCTTTTACCGCGTCGACCAGCCACAGCGCGGTGACATGATCGTGATGGAAGTGGGGCGCACGGTCTACCCGAACCACGCCGGGATCTTTCTCGGCGCTGATCCAGCGCTGCCAGGTGAAGACGCGGCGACGTTCGGCCCCGGCCCGTTCTTGTTACACCACCTGTACGGCAGGCCGTCAGAAGTTATCGTTTTCGGTGGGCCGTGGCTCGACCGAACACGCCTGATTCTCAGGCACAGGGGGGCAGAATTAAGCACATAATGTTGGAGAGTTTTCCGTGGTGGAGGCAAAGACCGTCGAATGATAATCTCATTTTTTTTAAACGATGGATCGCAATGATCGACAAGCTTCTAACTACCGCACTTGCATGCGCTGTTTTGCTCGGCTCCCCATCTGCAATGGCTTGGACTGATGACGGTGGGAAGATAGTTTTTAGTCGTGGCGAAATAGACCATTGCTCGCAACTAGCCCTCGACGCTGGCGCGATAATGCTCGGCAGGCAGGCAAATGAGCCGCCTTATTTTGATCGGGACCAATATGAAGTGCCATCAGCGGCGAGAAAAAGCATGCGGGAAAGTTTGTCACGAATGGTGCTTACTTACCCCGTACGAGACACTGCTGAAGAAAGGCAGAGCGATCTTAAGGAATTTATGAAGTCGGCGAAGCTGATCTGCATAAAAGCCTATACGGAGTCGACTCCTGCGAGCCCTCACGCACAGAAAGCAGCACCCTGACCCTTTCTGTGCACAAATTTTTGCACGCTTCCAGCAGGTGTTACATTGCCAGCATTTCCACAGGAGTGACCTGCATGAAACTGATCGTAGGAGCGCTGGCATTTGCGCTATTGGCGGGTTGCTCTGACAGTGGCCCGATCAAAGTTGGTCCCGACACGTACACGATTTCAACTCGCGTACCTTTCGGCGGCCCTGCCTCCGCTAAGGGGCAGGCCTTGAAAGAGGCGAACGTTTTTTGCGCCTCACAGGGGCGTGAAATACTCCTCGATCACATGCAGGCAAGTGAATGTGCGCTGCATGGAGGCTGCGGCGAAGCTGAGATCTTTTTTTTCTGTTTAGCAGTCGGTGATCCACAGTTGAAACGGCAGAAATACAATCCTGACCCAACTCAAAAAATCGAAATCGATCAGCGTTGAATTTTGGATTTATAAACATGGGTAATCTGTCTCGCTTAAACGAGCTGTTGGTCGAGCACAATTGTGTTCACTCCATGAGCATCGCAATAAAGGATTTTAAGTACAACCTATCGTTGACGATGTCGTCTTCCGATGATCCTGAGACAGGTGCGGTAACTATTGGCTTCCAAGACGTCAGTGCGCTGAACCTGGACGGTTTCGGCGGCGGACTAAGCCAATTTATGGATCTCGTCGTGAGTCGCATCGACGAAGGTCTGGACAGGATCCGGTACGAGCTGAGGGACGTTGAAAACGAGAAAATCTCGTTCTATTTTTTCACCTTCAGCGCCAATTTTAAGGAGTAAAAATGCGTATTTTGATAGGAGCGTTGGCAGTAGCGCTGTTGGCGGGGTGTGCGACCACGAACGACATTCGGAATAATCCGCCCATCGTGAAGGTGTCTTCAAATAAGTCCGCGAAACATGTGGCCGAGTGCATCCGTGATGGTTGGCAGGGCACTTCGTTGATCGGCGGTAGCGTAGGTGGGGTCTTGCAGACTTCCGGTGAAAAATATTCGGTGATCGCACCGAACCCAGAATCGCCTTGGCATGTCGCTGACGTAACGCCGACTCCGAGCGGGTCTGCAGTTGCTTACCACTTCTTTCGAACCTGGCAGGATCCATCCTCGAGCGTTACCGATGTAGTTAGGAATTGCTCCCGATAGTGACCATTTTTTTTCAAGCCGCCCAAGGGCGGTTTTTTATTGCCCGGAGAACAGCATGGCGGCCACAGTTGCGCATTACACACCCAGAACTCGGGTTCTCCTAACGAGACAGCTCGCGAGCAAATTTGGTGAAGTCCATCACTTGCTGCTGGATTCAGGCCAAGCGACAGAGGTCTTCAGAGCGCTCAGCGTCATCCTTGCGGGATTCCAAGAGGAAATCAAAAGGCTTGATCGACTTGGGATGCGCTTTGCGATTTATCGAAACGGCAAAAACGCAGGACTCAGCGAGCTCGGTTTATCCGGCACGAGGGTTTTGAAGATTGTTCCGGTGATCTCGGGCAGCAAGAGAGCCGGGGTACTGCAAACAGTGGTTGGGGCCGTACTGATCGCACTTGCTTACTTCAACCCGTTCGGTGCGTTTTCCGGGCCAGCGGTATCCGCGCTGTATGCCGCAGGTATAGCCTCGACCGCCGGTGGCGTTATTCAAATGCTCAGCCCCCAAGCAAAGGGGTTGTCGCAAAGCGCCTCCCCTGAAAACTCACCGTCCTACGCCTTCGGTAGCGCCAAGAACACCACGGCCAGCGGCAACCCGGTACCGATCTGCATCGGAGAACGCCGGTGGGGTGGGATGATCATCTCGGCCTCGATCATGGCCGAAGACAAGGTGTAAGCAGACAGCAGCACAACAGCCGCCCGCGAGGCGGTTTTTTTATGCCTGGAGGAAAGCATGGGCGCAGCAGAACAGATCGAGATCCACGGCGAGAAGGGCGGCAGCAGCAAGCCGAAGTCGCCGGTCGAAGCCAGCGACAGCCTGCGCTCGACCAACTTGGCAAAGCTGCTGATTGCGGTGGGCGAGGGTGAGTTCGACGGGATCCCGACCGACTATGACATCTACCTGGACAACACGCCGATCCGCGATGCCAGCGGCAACTACAACTTCCCGAATGTGAAGTGGGACTGGCGCCCGGGCTCCGTGGATCAAACATACATCCCGGGCATTCCGTCCGTGGAGAACGAGACATCGCTGAACATCGAACTGCGCAGCGACGCGGCGTGGGTGCGCTCCATCAGCAACATTCAATTGTCGGCGGTGCGCGTGCGCTTGGCATGGCCGGCGCTGCAACGGGCAGATGACGAAGGCAATATCGGCGGATATCGCATCGAGTACGCGATCGACGTGGCCACCGATGGCGGCGCCTATCAGCAGGTGCTGGTGGACGCGGTCGACGGCAAGACCACCACGCGCTACGAGCGCTCGCGCCGTATCGATCTGCCTGAAGCGACAACGGGCTGGCAGATTCGCGTACGGCGGCTGACGCCGAACCAGAACAGCAACAAGATCGCTGACACCATGCTGGTCGCCGGTTACACCGAAGTGATAGACGCCAAGCTGCGCTACCCGAACACCGCGCTGCTCTACATCGAGTTCGATGCCGAGCAGTTCACCAACATCCCGGCCGTAACCGTGAAGTGCAAGGCTCGCCGTTGGATGGTGCCGAGCAATTACGATCCTGTGCAGCGCACATACACCGGCACGTGGGACGGCTCAATGAAGTCGGCGTGGACGAACAATGCTGCGTGGATCACTTATGGAGTGTGCACCGAAGACCGTTTCGGTTTGGGTAAGCGCATCAAGCCGTTCATGGTCGACAAGTGGGAGTTGTACCGGATCGCGCAGTACTGCGATCAGTTGGTGCCGAACGGCCTTGGCGGTACCGAGCCGCGTTTCCTTTGCGACATGAACCTGCAAGGCAAGGCCGATGCCTGGTCGCTGCTGCGCGATATCTCGGCGATCTACCGAGGCATGACGTATTGGGCGCAAGGCCAGTTGGTGATGCAGGCCGACATGCCACGCGCGCAGGACATCGATTACGTCTTCACCCGCTCGAACGTCATCGACGGCAAGTTCTCCTACGGCAGCGCCTCGGCCAAAACCCGTTACACCCGAGCGCTGGTCAGCTACGACAACCCCGCGAACAACTACGACACCGACGTCATTCCGTTTGCCGATCTGGATCTGCAACGGCGCTATGGTGACCGGCCGACCGAGTTGAGTGCCATTGGCTGCACGCGTGCTTCGGAGGCGCAGCGCCGCGGCAAGTGGGCGATCCTCAGCAACAACCAAGACCGCACCGTCTCGTTCAAGACCGGTATGGAAGGTGTTATTCCACTGCCGGGGCACATCATCCCGGTGGCGGATTCGCTGCTGGCGGGACGTGAAGTCGGCGGCCGAATCTCCAAGGCGGCAGGCCGGGTTATTACGCTCGATCGCGACACCCAGGCCAAGGCAGGAGATCGACTGATCATCAACCTGCCCGGCGGCCGCGCTGAAGGTCGCACCGTGCAGAGCGTCAACGGACGCGCGGTGACGGTGACTGTCGCTTACAGCGAACCACCGATCGCACAACTGCAATGGGCGCTCGATGCAGACGATCTGGCGATTCCGCTGTACCGGGTGCTGCGCACCAAGCGCACAACCGAGGGCGATTTCGAGATCAGCGCACTGCAGTTCGAGCCGAGCAAGTTCGCTTACATCGACACGGGCGCGCGGCTGGAAGAACGTCCGATCAGCGTCATTCCGATCACTGTGGTACCGGCGCCCGCCAGCGTTGCTCTCGCGTCCACGTCGTCGGTCGTTCAAGGTCTGGCCGTGGCCACCATGACGATCAGTTGGCCCGCTGTGGATGGCGCGGTGGGCTATGACGTGGAGTGGCGCAAGGACAGCGGCAACTGGATCAAGGTGCAGCGCACCGGCATGACCAACGTCGACGTCGTTGGCATATACGCTGGCGCTTACGTTGCTCGCGTGCGCGCGGTGAGCGCTTACGATATCTCGTCGCAGTGGCGCAACTCGATCCTGACCAACCTGAAAGGGAAGAACGGACTACCGCCGGCTCTCAGCTACCTGACTGCCACGCCACTGTTGTTCGGCATCTATCTGAAGTGGGGCTTCCCGGCTGGCGCGGAAGACAGCCAGCGGACGGAAATCTGGTACGGGCCGACAACCAGCCTGGATGCAGCGACCAAGCTGACGGACTTGTCCTATCCGCAAAGCGATTTCTCGATGCTCGGCTTGGCCGCCGGTGTGACCTTGTACTTCTGGGGCCGCATCGTCGACAAGATCGGAAACATCGGGCCTTGGTATCCGATTGGCTTGGGAGTGCAGGGCCAGTCCAGCTCGAACGCCAGTGACATTCTGGAAATGATCAAGGGCCAGATTACCGAGACGGAACTCGGTGAGGATTTGCTGGCTGAGATCGAAAAGATCCCGAGATTGCAGGCGCAGATCGATGCACTCGACGGACTTAAGGGGTACGACCCCGATGCAACTTACGTTGAGTACGACCTGGTCGTTCAGGGCAAGCGCATCTATCAGGCAACCGGCCCGGTGCCGGCCAATACGCCACCGCCGAACCCGACTTACTGGCTGGACGTTGGCCAGACCGTGGAGACGGTGAACGGACTTGCTCAGCAAGTCGCTACCAACACCGTCGAAATCACGGAGCTCGACGGCGTGATCACCGCACAGGCCACCGCATTCGAAGCCCTCCGCGCCTCCTATCGAGACGATGATGGGGCTGGCGATCTCGCGGATGCGGTCAAAAGCTACAACAGTACGGCGTCGCTTGCTTCAGAGTCGAAGGTGCGCGCCTCCGAGAACGAGGCAATGGCGCGGCGCATAACAACGTTCGACGCAAAGATTGGAGAGAACGCAGCCAACATCACCGAGCTTGAACAGGTGGTCGTTACCAACCAGCAGGCCACGGCGCAGCAATTAACGCAGCTCGGCACAACTGTCGGCAATCAAGGTACGCAGATAGGCCAGCAGAAGACGATGATCGAGACCAACGCCTCAATCATCAACGATGTGACCGGCAGGCTGGCTGCAACCTGGTCGGTGAAGATGCAATACAGCACCTCCACCGGACAGTACATCGCAGCAGGTATTGGGCTTGGAATTGAAAACACTCCAGCCGGGTTGCAAAGCCAGTTCCTGGTGAGCGCTGACCGCTTCGCCATCGTCAACACGATTGCTGGCGGCGCGATGTCTGTTCCGTTTGCAGTGCAGGGCGGGCAGGTCTTTATGAATTCCGCGTTCATTCAAGATGGAACAATCACCAACGCGAAAATCGGTAGCTACATCAGCTCCACCAACTACATTGCCGGTCAACAAGGCTGGATCCTCAACAAGGACGGAACGCTGGAGATTAACGGCATTGTTCCCGGTCAGGGGCGGCTGGTGATCAACTCTCTCAACGTTTCGGTCTACGACGCGAACAATGTTTTACGCGTTCGTCTCGGCTATTTGGGGTGATAAATGGCTTACGGTATGCGGATCTGGGGTGCCGATGGTGCACTTCAGATCGATGAAAACGCCTTCACAATCCGCGTTGCACTTTCGACGTTAGTGACATTTGCGGTGGGAGCGAACAAGGGAAGTCAGGATTTTGCGGTGCCTGGCGTTGGCCCTGGCAACGGAACGGCCTTTGTTATCCCCAACGGCGCCTACGCCAGCAGCCAGCTGCAGTTCGAGACGGAAATGCTTGATGGTGTGGTGCGCGTGTATAACCACACCCGCACTTATGCCGCGAGCTTCACCTCCTCAGGCACAATGAGATTGATTGTTATGAGGTGGAGCTGATGGCTTACGGACTTCAGTTCACCAACAACAGCAACGTCGTCACCCTCGACACTGAATTTGCCCGTCTAATGGTTATCTCCTCTGGAAGGTTCTCCCCTACAGAAGAGAGCGGGTTGGGCTCAACCACCTATTTCGCACGGCCGGTGACGTCGCAGGAGCCGCCGTTGGTGTTTGTGCGCCCTGACACCGTTAATGCAGTGGCCGGCCTCTGTCAGATGAGACTCATAGGATCGGCAGGTAACTGGACGGGCTTTTACGTCAGGGCCTACAACGTGAATACGGCGCAACCGAACGGGAGATATTTTGTGGCCGCGTTCGCGGCGCAAGCCGTCGCGCAATACGGGATGCGCTTGTGGGACGGAGGCGGCAGGTTGCTCTTCGATTCCGGCACTCCAAACGCAAGCTTCACCAGAGCTTTCCAGAACTGGACGTATGCCACCAGCGACATCAGCGAACAAGGCCTGACGCGGATCTTCTACTCTGTACCCTTCGATTTTCCGCAAAACGAATTCATGCTGATAAACACCTTTGGCATGTCTATGACCGCCGGTAGTGCGATTCCCCGAAGCCTGGCCTGCTGGTGGGATTTCCCCAACGGAAAGCTCTACGCCATCACCGTCGCAGCTTCCAATCCGCTCGCATTTTTCCTGTCGGCGGTTTTCGCCAAACAAGCGGTTTAACCTCATTTATAGGATGTAGCCATGCCCTGGTACAAAACGGGAACGGTATCTGTCACCCAAAATTCCAACGCGGTGATCGGTGCGGGCACTGCCTTCATTGCCAACAGCCGGGTCGGGGATGGCTTTCGCGGGCCTGACGGTCGCTGGTACGAGGTGACCAACATCGCCAGCAATACCGCTCTCTCGATCTCGCCGAATTACGAAGGCCCGACAGCTGCTGGCGGTTTCTACTCGATAACGCCGGTTCAGGGATATCAGAAGGATCTGTCTGATCAAGTGCGCGCGATCCTCACCAACTACGGTGAAAAGCTGGCAGCGCTGGGCACGACCGGGAACTATGAGGTGCTTCCACCAGGCAAAGGTGGCACTGGCATCACCGACCTCTCTGCCTTCATTCAGGGATTATTGAATGACACGGATGCAGCAGCGGCTCGATCGACACTGGGTGCTGCAAAGTCTGGCGCCAACAGCGACATTACATCGTTGGCTGGCTTGACCGCTGCTTTAAGCGTGGCTCAAGGAGGAACCGGCGGAAACTCACAAGCTACTGCTCGAGCAGGCTTAGGTTTGGGATCCGCCGCCACTGCCGCGCTTGGTAATAACGCCGGCAATGCAATGCCTGTTGGCGCTTTTGGGCTTGGTGGGCAAGCACCTGCATTCGCCAATATCGACGCGCTGACAACTACCGAATTTAAATCGATTGTGAACCCTGCCGGGACTCAGCCGGGATTTCCTTACGGCACAAGCTTCACGATTTCCTACAACGCCCAAACTTTTAGCCAGTTTGCGATGAGCATCTTGGGTACGGAGCTGGCGTACCGTTACTACAACTCCACAACAGTTGGCTTCTCTCCTTGGGTAAAGCTCTATCACACGGGGAACACGACTCGAGGATCGGGCGGCGTTTTATCGGCGGCCTCGCCGATCATACGGATTGCGAACGTCGCTGATAGCCACCGTCGTGATCTTCAGGAGCAGACGTTTGAATCTGCCGGGGCATGGGGTGTTGCGAACAACGAAGCGCAGGGGGTGCATGTCGAGCGCCTCGGCGTCGGAGAGTATCGAATCACCGGTAGTCTCGGCTTGGCAATTGAAGGTTGGCGCACTCAAGACCCTTGTTCGCCGGACGGCGGCGGGACGCTCGGCATCACAGAGAGCGAACAAGACACCGACGGTACCGTGACCATCCGGCTATTCAAGCAGCGCTGGACGCTGTCCGACGACGGCGAGATGCTTCCCGGTCGCGGTGCACCGCTGGATGTGCCGCTCAACAGTTGGATCGACGTTCGCTTGGAAATGCCGCAGCCCGATTATCAGCCGCCGCCTGCCGATCCTATAAACGAATAACAGCCCGCCATTGAGCGGGTATTTTTTTGCCTGGAGAAAAGTTATGAGTGCCACCGAGAAAGATCGCGACGTCCTTGCACGCACTTTGTGGGGGGAGGCTCGCGGCGAGAGTCTGGCCGGCCAGATCGCTGTGGCATGGACTGTTCGAAACCGCGTGTTCGATGGAAAGGAGAAGTCGTGGTGGGGGGAGGGGTATGCGGGCGTTTGCCAGAAACCGTACCAGTTCAGTTGCTGGAACAAGACTGACCCGAACTATCAGTTCCTGATCGGCGTGAGGCAGATCCCGTTTCGCGAACTGGCGCAGGCGCGGATCGCCGCTGACCAGGTGATCGACGGCAAAGTGCCGGATCCCACTGGCGGCGCCACGCACTATTACGCCCTCAGCATGAAGACGCCCCCCGCATGGGCAGCTAAGGCAAAGCAAAGCCAGAAGTTGGGCGGGCACGTGTTTTTCAAGGATGTCACGTGATGCCCCACCGTGCAAAGGTACTGGCGCGCTGGCGCTTGTGTTGGTCTGCGCTGGCACCGCATGGCAATTCCAAGGCTTGGCGCTATGGAAATCGGTTAGCAGAGCAAGCCCGATGCGCTGCGAAGGCCTCAGCCAACTGATACTGGCTGCTGTTGCGGCGCAACAGGCCGAGTACGACAAGCATCTCGTGGTCGAGAAAAGTCTGGCGATTAGCGAACACACACACACACACACACTTCACGAAAATGAGCGATGCCCTACGTGATCAGGATTGCCTGCGCATTCGCCTCGCCAATGCTGATGTCTGGCTGTCAGTCTTCCTCGACGCGACCGACGTTGCCAAGAGCTGCAGCGTGATAGCTTCCGCCGGGGCCGTGAATCATGCGTCCGTAAAGGCCCAACTTGCCCCGACGAACCCTAAAAAATATCGCCATCACCGATGCGGTTAAAGGGGCGGGCCGAACTGCAGGCGTGCAAAGCATAAATTTGGAAAGTACTAGGTAATTAACTTGGTTGAATGCAACTGGATTGCGAAAACAGTGGAGCACTGGTTGTGAAATCAATGGGTTGCGTCGAAAGATGCCAAGCATCTTGATCGCATCTCCACTTACTGGAGACGTTTGTCTAAACAATCGAATTTTTGATGGGTCATTGAATGTGTGTGGTGGTATTAAAAAATATTTGCTATGGTGAAATTATGCAGCGAAGTATCCTAGTAGGGCGAGATTGTATTAAGATTTTCTGCAAATAATAATTTTTAGTGCGTTTAGGAGGATTCGAATTGCTATTGTTTTCAGGGGTCAGGGCGTATAAAGGGTTTGAACTAACTAATGTGTTGAAACTTGAGAAAGGATTGACCGTCCTTACTGGAATAAATGGATCAGGTAAAACAAGGCTGCTCCACGCCATAAAGAATGGTGCTATTTCTGTTGCTAAAGATGGTGAAGTTATTTCGCTCGGTGCAATAGAAATGATTGAGCAAGATAAGCTGGCGCCTAATTTTCATTACAATTATGAAGAGGGGGCTCGAAAAGAAAAAATTAGATCTCTTAAAGTTGTTATGGAGCAAAAAAAAGATAATTTAGATCATCCTTTGGATTCAAGTGATCCCTCATATTCTGCAGGTATAGGGCAGAGCGGAATTACATGGGGGGCAGGTCATAGAATTCTTGGTGATATAGCAAACAAGTTACAAAAGAAACCAAGTGAATTGTCATTTGGTGAAGTTGAAGCTTTTTATGATGAATTTGATGGATTTAACTATGGGGTGTACGCTATAGGTGCGATTTTTAACACCTATATGAAGATTAGGGATGATAATCTTTACAATGAATGGTTGAGTGAGGCTAAAGGGCGTGAAGATGTCTATTTTTGTCCCGGTGAAAAATTTGAGTCTAAATTCGGCTGTCCACCTTGGATTACATTGAACTCTATATTGAATGAGACTTTTGGAGGTAAATTTAAATTTGTTGAGCCAGGAGCGATGTACGATCCGGAATTCGTCACATCCTTAGTGTTAACTAATGGTAACGTGCCTCTTGTGGCGGACGATTTATCCTCGGGTGAAAAAACTCTTTTGTGGATTGTATTTAAGACTTTCGAAACCCGAGCTTCGAAGGGTGATATATCTAAAAAACACTTGTTGTTGTTGGATGAGCCTGATGCTTTTTTGCATCCCTCAATGATTGTTAAGATGATTGATTGTTTTGCTGCGATTAACTCCTCGATGGGGTTGGTGGTCATAATTGCAACCCATTCGCCGACCACTGTAGCTCTTGCACCTAGTGAATCGATTCATATAGTAGCGGGAGGTGAAGTGCTGTCGATTGATCAGGATGAAGCAATTTCTAATCTTCTTAAAGGCGTTACAAAGATATCAATTAATCCGCATAACAGGCGGCAGATCTATGTTGAAAGTTCAAATGATGTTGATATTTATCAAATGCTTTATCAGGGTATTTCGCGTTACGCGGATTTATTGGATGATAAAATAAGTTTGAATTTTATAAGTGCCGGTATGAAGTATCCAGCAAAATTGGTTTCAGAAAAGCTTCGTCAGTTTTTCGGTAATTTACCTGTCGCGGAAGTGGAGCTGTATACCAAAGCAATTAATGGTGTTGGAGGATGTTCTGCGGTGGTTGGAACTGTTGAGTATCTCCTCGGCGGAGGTAGTACTACAGTGAGAGGACTCATAGATAGAGATGAGAGAAATAAATCTGACGGGTTTATATATGTAGTAGGTGGGGGAGCTTGCTATGCAATTGAAAATTTAGTGTTTGATCCTATATGTACTCTGCTGCAAGCGCATTTGTTAGATGAGGCGCGATTATCTATGAAGGATGTGTGTGGGCAAGACACGTCATTCAAGGAGTGGTTGAAAGATGATGATTTGCTTCAGGCAAGTGTTGATATATATATTCTGAATTTGTTAGGTGTAGAAAATGAAAGAAATTGTTTGATTGAATATGTTGGTGGTAAGCGTGTATTATCCGATGCGCGATATTTTAATCATAATGGCCATTTGTTGTGGCGCGACAAAATTATAAAGAAATACCCTTGGCTTGCGAAGAATGGACAAACTGAAGATGGCGTCAAAAAAGAGATTGTTCGTTTAAGTATGTTGAAGGTGACAGATGGTGAGTTTATTCCATTATTGTTGGTGGAATCTCTTTTGAATCTTCAGAAATAGATTTTTGAATTTTTCTTATGGGTTTTTGATCTGGTTGAGTTTCAAGCATGAAATACATGCCTTCTTACTGATTGGTATTGTTTGTTGTTGTGGAAGTATTTGCCTGCCGTACTTCAGGTGAGTAATTTTCAAAAAAGTATTTTTGCGTATCCCTCTAGAAAATGTTCATGCGCAAGACTTGTTAGTCGAGAGTTGCGCCCTAGTGCAGGAGCCGAATTTATTCATTTCCTCGATATTCATGCTGCGTGATTTACTGCATGTATCGTGTATTTATATACATTATTATAGGTGTTGGGCTAAGCGGGCATGAGTGAGGCGATGTACTGTAGAGTTTGGATTGAGTATGGGGCGGCAGGACACCGGAGGCAGAGGATTATCGTAGCAATCTACAAAGCAAAATTACTGATTCTTATAGGATCATGAGTTGTTTTAACAGGTGCGCTAAAATTATGATTTTTCCTTTTGATCAATTGGTTAAGTAGGTTCGATGGTCGCCTTGACATAGTAGTGGCGAACCTATGCCGCCGGAGGATAAATCGCAGATGCGCAAAGCTGGCTTGCGATTACACCGGCCGGCGAGCTGCCCATGATGACTGACTTACCACCCGCTGGAAGGAGTGCCCAGCTAAACCCAGCATAGGCGCCGTAGCTATTTTTGCCGTTGATCTCGATACACCAGGAGTCTTTCGATTTGTCTCTCGCTTCCCCTCTGCTGTCGGGTGTCACGAAAAAAGTATCACGAAACTTTGCACTATCCGGATCCTTCAGATCGTAACTCGCCATCGTGTGAGCAAGCTTGACTGCGTTTTCGCTCATCGGATATCGGTAAAGAATCAGCGGCTTTGCAGGCTCTGGCCGTGGCGGTGTGGAGCAGGCTGTGACCGAGATAAAAATCAAAGACAGCGCTAGTTTTTTCATACTGACATTCCATTGCTTTTGTTTGAACGAACGGTAATCGAGGATCGTACAGTTTCCAAGGGTCGTCACGTGGCTGTGAAAAAAAATTGCGCAAAACCTCCTCTGGCGCCCCCGTGTTTCCGTTTGCATAAGCACAAAAAAACGGATGTTTTGCTACCTTGAAAAAGGGACGTTTACCTTATGAAACAATTGCTTAGGTCGCTACTGTCCCCAGCATGGGGTGCTAGGGGTCGAGTGTTCGAATCACTCCGTCCCGACCATATTTATCAATGGCTTAGCCCAATCTGAAAAGGTTGGGCTTTTTCACGTATGAAAAATACCCCCGCATTTACCCCCACAGATTTTTTGCTGCTCGTCGCATTTGTAACTTTGGCGACAGATTAGGACTGCGTAGCACGATGATTGGCGTAGTTAATGCCGCGCCAGGCTCCATTTTTTTCCCAATATTCGGCATTGTAGGGTTTTGGCGCCTGTACACGGCATCATGCGGCCTCCACGATTAACAATCTCCCATTAAAACCGACACCCTGAGGCATCTCTCGTAGATAACGTGCGCCTTGAGTGCAGCAATCTTGTCGGCTAGATACATTCGTATCCCTAAAACCTGCGATCCAGTCAAAATGGAGGGTTTGGTAACTGCGCTGTTCGGAAGTAATGCACATCCACGGCAGGTTGCGTATGACCGAGAGTCGCATCTCGTATCAACTGATGGCGATGATTGAGTTTATGGTGCGGATTTGCGGGGGAGGAACTCCAGCCAAATCAATACAATCGCTTGTTTTTTCACCTTGCTTGGCTACTATGAAAACCGGATGTAGACGCACGGCACTCTCCTCCAAATGCTGGCCCGATGGCAGTAATCGACAATGAAAGACGGCATTTCAGGGCGGCTAATTGATCACCATGGTTGATTTAGAGAGTGGTGAAGTGTGATGGGTTTGCCAGAGTCACGTTTCGGCAACAGGTTTGAAATTTAGTATGATGTTAGCGCAGGCACGGATTACCTGATTTTTTTGATTTGGTTTGTGGGGGGGATTATGTATTTAATTAAAAAGCTTGGGGCTCTTTTTCTTCGCTTGGGGCAGTTGGTTTGTAGGTTTGGACTTTGGTTGTCTCCAAGTACTGGAGACGCCGCTTTTAATGCGCGTCTTCGAAAATGGCAAAAATTGTGGTTCGTTGTCGACATTCCATTATTCATAGATAGTGTAGCGGTGCGCCAGTTATATGATGCCCTTTCTCGGCCAGATTTTGATACTGCGTCACGCGTTATTGGCACGGTTACATCCGAAGGATCTGAATATCAAACCGAAGCCGCATTGTCGGTTGAGTATGGCATTCCTCCATTTGCCAAATCCTCTGTAACTGGGAAGGGTTCTAAAAAGAAAGTGCGAAGTTCGAGTCTCTCTTCAAGTCTGACACAAGAGGCAAACAAATCGGCGGAAATGAGATTTGAAAAAATTGTAAGCTTCTATGCTGAGCATTATCCTGGGCAGATATTTTGGACTACGAGTGACGTGTCTATACTCAATGATACTGATGGTAAAAACTTAACGTGGGATGATGTTTCTAAGTGTATTAATGGGTGTAGTCCTCGGCCGTTGATAGTTTTGGACTTGCCAGCAGAAAGTAAGTTGATTCCAATGGCTGGTGAGTTAACCAGCGGAAAGGTTAAGAGGCTATTTGAGGATTTAGTCGGTAAGTCTCCTGGAAAAGATACTGTTCCGGATTATCCTTCGGATAAGTCACCAGCCGCAAACAAGTTGTACTGGGAAAGCTTGGATTTGATTTTTGATTCAAAAATAGCAATGGAGGTTGTAGAGGACGGAGCTTGCGAGGGTGCTCGGTATGATTGGATCGACTATCGACTAATGGCTCGTTCTGGCGGCGATATTATTCCTTTGCATTTACATTTAACGCCAAGGGGTGAATTCAACTCTGGTGTTTTTGCCTATCAGACTATCAGGCGTTGTAAAAAATTCGGCCTTAAAATAGTCGGAACTCTCAAGCAGGGGGGGGATGTGAACGTCCTTGCTATGTATGAAAACTAAATCTAAATCACTCCTATGGGTTACTGATGCAGATAATACATTATGGGATACTAACGCGATTTTTGAGCGCGCCCACCTTGGATTGCTTGCGTCAGTTGAGGATCTTCTCGGCATCGCCTGCGGTTCCCCGGATCGTTTGAAATACATACGTGATGTTGACCAAATGATTGCTTCTATGCATGCGAAGGGGTTGCGCTATCCAGTTGAATTACTTATTGCTGGGGTTGAATGTCGCTTGAGAGGAGGGTCCGTTACTCACTCCGTCGATAGTGTTTTGAAGGGAGAGATTGCCACAGTTGCTAGATATTCTAATGCTATAGAAAAGTTCACTGAAACTATCTCCTTAACTCCAGACCTTAGGATGGGCGTGTTAGAGGGGGTTGCACAGTTGGCCGAATATGGTGCGACTATAGTCGTAGCTACAGAGGGGGCGAAATCGCGTATCGATTCCTGCCTCAGGATTCATCGCTTGAGTGAATTCGTATCTGCCTGCGTTGAAGGGGCTAAAACAAGTGAGTTGTATTGTCGTATATCTGAGTCGGTTGATTGTGATTCTCAATGGGTGATCGGTGATCAATTAGATCGAGATGTATTGCCCGCCATTTCTGCTGGATTTAATGCTGCTTATTTTCCTGGTGGCTTCCTTCCAAGTTGGCATGTGCCTTCTAATATTTCATCTGCAACAGTTGTTGTTAATGACTATTTTGAAGCGGTTAAATTTGCAATGAGTGGTGCCGAGTAGAAGAACTTGACACAAGTCAGTGGGTTCGCGCGGTTTTCGACATCGCTGGATTAAGTTTTTTTGGTTAGCAGTCGGCATTGATATCACCATATGGTGATGCCTTGGCCGGCCAAGGATAGCTTTCTTATCTGCGTTGCCTTGGGGTGTTGTTTGTTAGTTATATGTCAAACCTGAAGGTTCTCTTCATCCAGGCTATGCAGCCAATCAGTGCCAGGGGGTGCACGTTTATCGCATCGCGCAAATGGTTGGCGTTGGCTACACGCACGGCGGTGCGGCACATTCGTTTTTCAGAATGCTGTCGGCACCGATCAAGGTCAAGAGTTGATCCAACAAATCCTCGAAGCTAATGGATTTCGATAGGCTCGTGGTGTGTCCAGTCGGGAGTGATATTTCACTCATGAGCCAGCTACTTAAAAATTCGTACACTCCCATGATCGACGGTTGTATCCTTTGCGCACATTCATCGCGCAACGATGAAGGCAGCCAGGGAAGTGCTGGAAATATTTCTCTTGCCGTGCCCTAACGTACATAGGCAGGAGAGATCATGTTCTGTTTAGTAAAGAATGCTGAAAGAGAGGGCCTATGTAAGCTTGTGGGCCATGAAGGGACGCGGGCTGTGGTTGAGTATTTCGACAGCCCATCAAGCGCAGTGCGGCAACGGGTGGACGTCTCGTTATCGTCAGTTAAGCCGAGGCGGTTGGGACGTAATACCCGAGTATTTACCTATGACGAATTAAGTAATCAATGGCGAATGGGACGGGTACGTGAGGACGACGGGGAAGGCGTTGAAGTCCGCCTGGCTGACAAGGTAGATGTCTATCTAGACTATGAGCAGGTTTTTGTTCGATGGAAGCGCCCAATCCACGACCCGGTCGATTTCCTGGGTAACTTTATTACCGAAACGCCACGCTTTGCCGAGGCCCGTTCTGGTTTCTTACAAAATTACCTTCATCAACGCGGCGCTGCGTTTGGCATTTCTGCCTTGCTGTCCTCTGCTATCGAATTGGAATCTCACCAGATTGATGTAGTGCGACGCGTTTTGACCGATCACTCTCAGCGTTATCTGCTTGCGGACGAGGTTGGCCTCGGTAAGACGATCGAGGCGGGAGTTATCATCCGCCAAGTTGTGCTCGATGATTTGCGTAAGCATCGAGTCCTCGTGCTAGTCCCGCATGCCTTGGTGACCCAATGGCGGGATGAGTTAATCGTTCGTTTTGGATTGCGCGATTTCATCGATGAATCGGTATTCGTGCTGCCCCAGGAAGATAACGAGGGTTTGCGCGACGTTCTGTCCAACCTAACTTTGCTTGTCATCGACGAAGCGCATCATTTGGCCGACCCTCACGCTGACGATGCAAAGCAAGACTTGTACCGTCTAATTAGCGATGTGGCGCAGAGTACTGACCGTTTGCTCCTACTGTCGGCGACGCCGATTTTGCGTAACGAGGAAGGCTTTCTGCGCATGCTTCATCTGCTGGATCCGGTGGTTTACCAACTCGATGACCTAGAGAACTTCCATGCCAAGATAGTCAATCGACAGGCGCTCGCTGAGACGGTCGCGGCCCTAGATCCGAGCAATTTCTTTTTCATGGATGCTGCGCTCGATGATTTGACTGAGCGTATTCCGAACGACCTGCGTTTGGCGCAGTTGACTCGAGCGCTGAAGGAGAAGTTGCTCGAGTTGCCCGACGAGGATGACGCGGAATTTTGCATTGCTGTGCGGCGCCTGCGAGCTCATATCTCAGAGACTTACCGTCTCAATCGCCGCATCCTGCGCAACCGCCGTAGCCAAGTAGAGGGTTTAACGCCCGACCGCAAAGGAGCGCAAGTCTGGACGGTTAAGGGTTCAGCGATGAAGCGTCTCGAATCAGTTGTAGAGGACTGGCGCGTTAGTGCCTCGCTGTCGATCGGGTCAGCGGATGCCACTGTTGCGCAGGCGCTCGTGGCGTTCTACTGGACCGTGACTTGCGCTCTTTTGGAGGATCTAGGTGTCCTTCGCCAACTTTGCACGGAGCGCCAACGCAGTATTGAGAGCGACGCGTCTAAGTCTTTTATCGGAGAGGAGGTACTCCTCAGGGCCGTCACCCGTGCGATTGAGGATGAGGAGTGGATGGAGACCCGCCTCGACCGGTTGTATGTGGGGTTGCGAACGTTGCCGGAGTCGACCAAGGCGGTAGTTTTCTGCGCCAGCGAGAGTGTCGCCGACAAAGTCTTTGCTCACTTAAGGAGCAGCAACCTCGGCCTGATACGACACGATGTTGGCGAGGTTAGTGATGGGGTTAATGAGCATTGTTGGCGAGAATTTCTAACCAATTCCGCGATTCGGGTCATTGTCTGCGACCACCAGGCAGAAGAGGGCATCAACCTGCAGGGCGGGGATAAGGTCGTGGTGCATTTTGACCTCCCCCTACAGCCAAATCGCATCGAACAGCGCATCGGGCGTGTTGACCGCTACGGCGCCGGCACTTCGGTGCAGTCATACGTATTGCTCGATGAAGACGCGCCGCTCCAAGCCGCATGGTTCGGCATTCTCGACCAGGGATGGGGCGTTTTTAACCAGTCCATCTCGAGCCTGCAGTACCTGGTTGAGGCTGAGCTAGAGGTTTTAAGGGGGGCACTGATCAATGGCGGCGTAGAAGCACTTGACGCGTTGCGTGATCGTTTGGCTGGTTCCTCCGGCTTAGTGGCCCGTGAACTCAAACTTATTGATCAGCAAGACGCGCTGGACCAACTGTCGCCGTTGCCTGAAGCGGATCTAGACGACTTGTTCGAAGTAGATGGGGATTGGAGGACCATCCGTGACACGATGATGTATTGGATCGAGGATACGCTTCTGTTCCGCAAGGAAGATGAACCGCGAACTCCTGGTACCCATTCGGTGGACGATCCGTTCCGCTTTCACTACTACCCGCCGGATGGCAACAATCAGTCACCGACACTCATTCCCTCGTCTGGATTCATTAACGATTTTTTGGGCGCTATTGATTTCGAAGCACCAGGCAGTCGTGCTGCCCTACCGAAATCCTATCCGTATGCTGTACACCGTCCTACTGCCGTCAGGCGCAGAGTGAGCCCATTGCGTTACGGAACAGCGTTTATTGAGGCTGTCATGTCATTTTCGGATTTGGACGACCGTGGCCGTAGTTATGTGATGTGGCGGCAAGTGTTCGACCATTTTTCGCCTTCAGAAATCCGACTTTGTTTCCGCTTCGACTTTGTGGTGGAGGCGTGCTTGGATGATGCCATCGCGGTTCTGACTGCCGATCATGGCCAATCGGGCGAAGCAGCACAGGCTGTACTGGCAAGACGCGGAGACTCCTTGTTTAGCCCTGCGGTGGTGCAAGTCTGGGTGGACGAGGACGGAGATGAACTGCCGCAACATTTTATTGAGCGTTTTTTGATTGCTAAGTATGCAAAAAAGGGTGGTAAGGGATACATCGACAAGAATCTTGAGACACCTTACTTACGTGCTTTTCGGAGGGTGGCGCCGGATACTTTTGCCAACTGGGAGGAGCGCTGTGAGCGGATGCGCGACCGCGCGCTGGCTATTGTGATGGCGAGGCCGGAATTGAAGGGGCGGCAGCACCGCGCGCTGGATCGGGCGGTGGCCGAAGACGAGATACGCTACGCTCAGTTGCAGACCCGTATCCAGTCCTTGCAAGGTCGGGAGGCGCAGGCCGAGGCACACCAGCTTATATTAGAACAGGAGCTTAACCGCGCTCTCCATCGGGGCATATTGTCCCCTTCGATAAAGGTCGACGTCGCCGGCGTGGTCTTCCTCACTAGCGAACCTGTATCCCTTATCCAACGCTTCATACAGGAAGGCGCATGAGTTTCGGTTTCGATGAATTACAGACTGTCCTCGGGATTTGGCCAGTAGCCACTGATTGGTCGGAAAAGGCAGATGACAGCTTGCTGGAGCGGATTTTCCAGTTGTTGAGTGCAGCGCAAGCCCAGCCTAGCGAACTAACATGGCATGCCGACCTGCAACCCTTGTTGCGGCATGTTTTGCTCCGCGCCAGCGACGGCGCGGGCAAGAATATGAGGCTGCGTGTGCCTGCCGATCGGGGGTGGCCCGATCGGGCAAGTTGGGCTGACCATGGGGTGGAAGCGATGGAAGCGGGACCCACTGCATATCTGCTAACAGCTCGTGAGTGGCATCCTGAGTGGCTTGGTAGCGGAGAACATGGCGTGTTCGCCGATACCTTTTCCGACAAGAAAGTACGTCGGATGGTGCATTGCGAGGTGGATCCCTTCGTTCATGATGGAACCGGCTTTACGAACTATTCGTCCCCGGGTCAACGCGAGGCGGTGCGTGCCGCCTTTCTGATCCCAGAAGGCGATACCCTGATGGTCAATTTACCGACGGGCTCTGGAAAAAGCTTGGTCGGGCAGGCCCCCGCTTTAGTAAATAAAGAGGATGGCCATCTGACCATCTTCGTCGTGCCGACGGTCGCCCTTGCTCTCGACCAGGAGCGCGCTATGCAGCAACTGTTTCGAAGTAATAGTCCTTCCCGTCCCGACTGGCCGCTGGCTTGGTACGGCGGCTTATCGAAAGAAAAGCGTGCAGAGATTCGGCAGCGTCTGCGCAATGGCACCCAGCGAATCCTGTTCACCTCACCAGAAGCGCTCACCACTTCGCTACTACGTGTTGTGTCGGATGCCACCACCGACGGCATGCTGCGGTACTTCGTGATTGATGAAGCTCACCTGGTCACCCAGTGGGGTGACGAGTTCCGTCCTTCCTTTCAGGCCTTGGCAGGTCTGCGCCACAGCCTGCTTCGGTTGGCGCCGCGTGGTTTTCGAACCTTGCTAATGAGTGCCACCTTCACGGATGAAACGGTAGAAACATTGGCTAGCCTATTCGGCCCCCCCGAACGGGTACAAATGGTATCGGCGGTGCATCTTCGCCCGGAACCGCAATATTGGTTCTACAAGGCTGCATCGACGTACGAAAAGCAAGAACGCGTGCTTGAGGCACTGCGACATGCGCCGCGGCCGTTCATTCTTTACGTCACTAAGCGAGAAGAAATCGCGTCTTGGAACACAGTGTTGCGTTCTCGCGGAGGCCTGCGCCGCCTAGCCACGTTTGACGGTGGGACGCCCGATCGCGAGCGGCAGCGAATCATTTTGGAGTGGGCAGCCAATCGCCTCGATGGCATTGTCGCCACGTCAGCTTTTGGCGTTGGTCTCGATAAGATTGATGTGCGCACGGTGATCCACGCGACGATTCCGGAAACTCTGGACCGATTCTATCAAGAAGTGGGGCGCGGTGGCCGTGATGGCAAGTCGTCGGTCAGCCTGTTGGTATTCGACGATACCGACTGGGCTTTGCCGGAGCGACTCGCAAAGCCCAAGATAATTTCCGATGAGCTTGGATTCAGCCGCTGGAAGGCCATGTACCAGTCACGCCAGCCAACTACTGAAGAGGACTTGTGGGGCATCAATATCGACGCCGTGCGCGAAGGATTACCGGGGGGAAGCGAACACAACGTTAACTGGAACATGCGAACCCTCATCCTGATGGCGCGTGCTGGCCTATTAACTCTCGAACTAGAGGTCAATCGCGACGAGCAGGATACCGAACCGGGCGAGGATGCTTCGTCAATGCTAGCGGCAATGGCAAACGTGCGAGTACGAATCCGAAACGACGGCCATCTTATTTCCAAAGTCTGGGAAGACGCGATCAGAGCCTCGCGAAACAAGACGCTAGAGGCGGCTGAGCGGAACTTGCAAATGATGCGGCAACTGCTGCCCCGGTCCTGCGGCCTGGACCAGCAGATCGGTCAAGAAGTCGGTGCCACCCTTACACAGTTGTACCGCATTCGGTCGTTGCGCTGGCCGGTTCAGGTAACGCAAGTTTGCGGCGGCTGTCCGGCGGATCGCTTTGACACTGAGGATCGCAGGCACTATGCCGAACCGGTCGTCGTTCCGGTGAATCGTGTCATATCGTCGTCTGCCGACGCCTGGCGGGAAAATTTTCCTTGGGTGGACCCCGCTTTTGCCTATGTCTTCTACGACGAGAGTCGACCCAGGGATGGCGTCCGACAAGCCATCCTGCAATTCGCTGGATGGCTGGTGCAGTCATGCGGTGTACGTGAGTTGGCAGCCCACCCTGAATCGCCACTGATGTGCCTTCCCGAGTGGACCCGGTTATATCAGTTCGCGCGCGACCGGGTACTGCTACATCGGTCGGTTTTGGACTCCGATCTGGAGCCTTACTCCCCGCTGGCCCGTTTGACGGTGCTGGAACCGGACTGCTCCCCTGAACTCATCATGGATACCCAGATGTTGCAGCGGCCCTTCCATGTTGTGCTGCTACCGCTCGGCATGCCGGATCCTGGTAATAGCTTGCGCCGTCTTGCCGACGTCACCCCGAATGCGCTGCATCTGGAAAAACTAATTCAAGTGATAACCCAATGAGCATTCTTAACCGTGAAAACGATGGTCTCCATCCGATACTCCTGACTCTGGCCAGAATCGTCGCCCGAGACAAAGCCATTTCCCGCGATGATCTGATTAATGTCTGCGTCCCGCATTCCGGCATCGATAAGGAAAGCGGCAAAGAAACCGATAACGACAAACGCAAGGACCTGGCATCCCGGGCTCGTGCAACGCTGCTCCGTTGGGTCGCTCTCGGATTGTTCGCCGAAGACCGCGACCAAGTTCGTTTGGATATTGAATTTACACGAGGGGAGTCTGTTGACGCATTTACGGAGCGCCTTCCCACCATTTGCCGCGGCCTTGCCTTGCGCCTGGAGTACGGGATGCCCTTGTGGCCCGCCAATGGCAGCATTTCGGAAGAGGAGGTTGGGCGCACGGCCGACCTATGCCGCGGTTTGGCCTGGTGCCTGACTCAGGATATCTACGCGCTACCAAGCACGCATGGTGAAATCGAAAGTTTGATTACAACCCAGGTGCAAACAGGACGATTTATCTTTCTGAACGACACACGTTGGACTGGGCTCCGGTCTTGGGCGAGATTCCTTGGCTTTGCCACTGGTGACGACTCCAGCTTTTTCTTCGACCCGACAGTAGCGGTGCGCTCGGAATTAAAAGAGGTTATTCGAATAGGCGAAACAGTGCCTGCGGCCGAGTTCGTGTCGCGCTTGGCCGTACGTTTGCCGGTGTTGGATTCTGGCGTCTACCGTCTTGAAGTGGAACAGGTCCTGAGGCCTGAGAGTTGGATAGCACCTGCTACCGGACACTTGTCGACTGCGCTGTCATTCGCTTTGCGGCGTTTGCAGAAGCAGGGAATGATCGGCTTGGTGACTCTGGCTGATGCCGGTTCACGACTAACGCTCGTCGGGCAGGGGGGGCGGACATGGGAAAGCTTTACCCATATCAGCTTGTTGAGGGACGCATCATGAGTTTGCTGAGTTATTGGCCTAATGCTGACGAAATTAATGACTGCATCAAACACGAAGCTGAGGGCGCCCACGATGCCGTCTTGCTAGCTGTCCACAAACCTTCGCCACTAAGTTATAAGCAGATTTCTTCGGGCGTAAAGTTCGAAGCTAGCGAAGAAGATCTATTCAAGTACCTGATCACAAAGGATGTACCCACCGGAGTCCATGTTGTTCCCATCACCGGGGCATCTGGTGTCGGCAAATCGCACATGGTGCGTATATTAACGGCTCGTCTGCAGAGCACGAATGAGGATGACCGATATGTGATCATCCGCATCCCAAAGAGCGCCAGTCTCCGGAGAGTTGTGGAACTGATCCTGGAAAAACTGCCAGGGGAGGAGTACGCGCCAGTCAAGGCAGAGTTTTCTAAGGCGTTTACTGAAGAACTCAACATCGAAACTGCAGTTGTCAGGTTCCAAAGAGAGCTAGAGATCGCTTTGGGCGAATTAACGAAAGGGTTAGAGGCTCGTGTAAGGGCTAATCCTCGAGATTCGGCATTGAAAGAGCAATGGGGCCATGCTGCTAATTTACCAAAGTTCATGGGTGATCCAGTACTTGTCGATTATTTTCGCGAGAACGTATTTCCAAGGTTCGTGCAGCGAGCTATTGCTGGGCAGAATCAGGCTGAGCAGGAGGCATCCGTCAAAGACTTTGATCCGAGCGACTTTCAACTGCCAGATGCCATAGACATCAGCAAGGCCGCTTCTCCTACGCACGCTTATTACACTCGGACATTGCTAGTTCGGGAAGGTGAAGGCATACGTACAGCTACTCGCCTGCTCAACGAGAGCAAGGTTGTCGACCAAGCGATTCGCCAGCTATTCAATCTGCACCAATCCTTGGGTGGTATGACTTTGCAAGAAGTCATCCAGGAGATTCGCCGCCTGTTACTTCAGCAACATCGCGAACTGGTGATCTTTGTGGAAGACTTCAAGGCACTGACCGGTATCCAGGATATATTGCTAAAGGTGCTCATCCAGGAAGGTGTGCGCAATGGGGTTAGGGAGTTGGCGACGATGCGTTCTGTCATCGCAGTGACAGATGGCTATCTAGATTCCGAGGACACAATCGCAACCCGTGCGAAGCGTGAATGGAAAGTGGAAAGCGAATTATCCAGCGAGCAAGAAGTTTTGCGCCGTACTAAGGCGCTCGTTGCTTCTTACTTGAATGCTGCGCGTTGGGGCTACCGTGAGTTAGTGCATCACTTTGAGATAAAGGGTGGTGCGCATGCCGGGCAGGAAGCCTGGATCGGGCCATATGCCGACCATGAAGATACTAGCGATGACCCTGTGTTGGCCGCTTTTGGGAAAGAGGGCGAGATTCCGCTATTCCCTTACACAGAGCAAGCCATTGAACAACTCGCGCGGTCTGTGCTCACCCGGAACAATGCCCTGGCCTTTACTCCGCGTTTCATTATTGACAATATTTTGCGTGACTTGCTTTTGTCAGGCAGGCCAGCATTCGAACGTGGGCAGTTTCCGCCACCAGACGTCAATGCCCCTGGGACGAATGCGGAGGTCACGCAGTGGCTAGCTTCGCTTCCAGTGTCTGAAGAAGTGCGGGAGCGCTACCGACGTGTCGTCGCGATCTGGGGCAATGCTCCTCGTACCTCGGAGGAGATCGGCTGCATTCCGAAGGAGGTATTCGATGCCTTCAAGCTGAGTCGGCCGAACATCGAGTTCCGCAGCGCCCTACAACGTAAGCCGAAGATTGACCCGATTCAACCGTCTCCGAATTCACAACCAAAGCCAAAGGACGAGTACCTCACTGAGGCTCTTGAGAGATGGGCGCAAAAGAGTGAGCGTCTACCCCAGCAACCAGTTGCTAACCAAATCCGGAAATCGATCGCGTCCGCTCTCAATGAGCGGATCGATTGGTCAGCCGAGCGTTGCATCAAGTCGCCTATTATGCCCACGGATGTATTCATACCAAACGCCGGGGGGGGAGGTAACAAGGGGGAAAACGCGTTGTTGGTGGCGGACAATCACACTGATCCCTCCGGCCAATTGCGAACAGAACTGGCCGCCGTGGTTCGCTTTTACGAATTGAATGACGGGAAGATGTACTACGAAGGAGCTGACGACGACCTGGTTTGGATCGGCAATCTTGTTGACCGACTGATGCCGCAGGCGCTGGCGCTCCTGCGGGCTAAAATACGGCAGAAACTCGGCATGGCAGTACGATTGCTATCCATAAATAGCAGGATTCTCGGTCTTATGGAGCGCTACCGCACCCCAGCCAGTCTCGCTGCATTCTTGTTCGGTGCGCCAAGTATCCCCCAACGTTTGCCTGACGGAGTACCTGCAGAATTCGGCGATTGGCGCGCCTTGCAGGAGCAGGCGTTACGAATACGTCCCGAGTTACTCCAACTCGTTGCCTTCTACTGCGGCAGCTTCCAAGGCGCTGGTAAGACGCCATATGCCATAGACATGGCGAGGGTAACCGACTACTTGCTGCCTGAGAGCGAAGTGACCAATCTGAACTCGCTTGACTTGATCTCTACCGAGTTGAAGCAGGCGCTCGCGGTGATGAGCGAAGCGCGTGTGAAGCTCCTAGTGCGCAGAGTATTGCAGGGGGCGGGTAATATTCGAGCAAAGTTAACATCAGAACTCGGCGAAAACTTCGACAAGCAAGAAATTGCAGTAGAACTCAAGGCGCTCGCAGATCAGTTGAAGGAGTCCGGCGTCTGGAACTTGGATGAAATTGGCATGGGCCACATGGCCTTCAAGAATTTGTGCGAAGAGTTCCGCAGCGGCGCGCTGCTCGAGGCACTGTCCGTGCTTGTGAATTCCGGAGAAGGGGAAGCGGGGGAGAGCGATGGCCAGTTGATCAGTCGTATGGGGCGTTTTGACGTCCATCCGCTCATCGTGGCGTCGCGGTTCGTCGAAGCGGCGGGCAAGGTGGTACGCGCTTCGGAGAAGCGCGCTAAGGGATTGGAGGACCAGTACCAGGGCGTGGACCCCCAGGCGCAGGCTAGCGAGATCCAGATCTTGTTCGAAAACCTCATGAGTGAAATGAATGCTCTGGAATTGGAAGGAGCAACCGCATGCTCTTAAACGATGCACGAAATGTCCGCGTGCGTTTGATGCATGCTGAAGCCGCCAGCAGTGGCATCGAGGAAGCTGAGGCGTTGGCGGCAAAGCGGAATGAACTGCAGGATCTGGCCAATCGGATCGTGACCGTGGCACGCCGAAACACCTTGCTTCGGGAGGAGAACGTTCCCCTGTCGCGAATTGAGGCCATCGATAAGGCGAAACAACTGATCAGTCAGATCAATGCCCGCTTTGTCGAGTCACCTAAGGCCACTACCTTGGTGAACAAGCAGCGCTGGAGTAAGTTGGTGTCGACACTAACCGAGTTCAGAGCTTCGGCAGAGGCACAGCAGAAGCAGGACTGGAAAGTCTACTTCAGCAGCAAGTTGTTTGGTGGAGTCCCTCCCGAGCAACGCAAGCAGACCATTCTGCAGGCACTGCCGGAGAACCAGATATCTTTGGATCGTTATACGCGCCTGTATCAGCGTTTCAATCAATACCGTAATCTCGTGCCTGCTACTGTTGAGGCTTTGCGCGAGGTGCTCGCGTGTTCGAAGGACTTAGCGAACATCCAGTTTGTCGAGAGTAACGACGTGCCAGTTCCGGTTAAGGCGTTCTTTGACGCCACCGCGACTGGGAACGGAGCTAACCTCGACCTGCTGACCCAAGAAGTCATTGAATGGCTACGCACGAATAACATGCTGGCTAACTATGTAGTGCGGGCACGCTAATTGAACGGAGTCACCTTGGAAGCACGCGAACGTTTTCTTGCCTCGGTACTGGATTGCATCGAAGAGCGTGAAGCAAGGTTGCTGGTCTGGGGCATCGTCGATGGTGTATTCAGTCAAGAAGAACTCAGCGACTTGCTCAATCCCCTGATCGACGAAGCCATCGATGATGGTATCGAAGCCTTTTTCTCTGCTGAGGATGTCCTGGAGGAACTACGACGACGCAAATGGATTGTCGAGGTGCCCCTGAGTGGTGGCGCAATCGGTTACCGATCACGCATGGCGGAAACCGTGCGCTTACTGCAGCGCTTGCGGCAGTTGTTCCCGAAACACTCAGGTTCAAGTGGATGGCAGCAGGCCCCTAGCTTAGTTGCCGACTTCCGTTTTCTGCGTCGTCGTCGTCGTTATCCGGCGCGAGACATCTCCGTCGACCAAGCGTTGACCATGATAGGTGAGGCGTCCTCAAGTCCGGCGCTGCTAGCGGCTGTAAAAGCGCTGCTAACGCCCCCCGATCGCACTGTCCGTCTGTCCGGCTTTCAGGTACGCGCTGCCCAGCGCATTTTGCGCGCGATCGAAACTGGGAAGGACTTGGCGACCATCGTTTGCGCGGGTACTGGCAGTGGTAAGACGCTTGCCTTTTACATACCGGCGCTAGCATCGATATACCGCCATGTGCTGGCAGAAGGCAAAGCCGAGCGCTGGGTCAAGGCGGTTGCCTTGTATCCCCGCACCGAACTGCTAAAAGATCAGTTGCGCGAAGTCTTGCAGCGCACCCGAAGCCTCCAAGCCGGTTTACCGCAAAAGGATCAGGTGTCGATTCGCGTTGGTGCGCTCTATGGCGATACCCCGTTTTCCGCACAGTTCTGTGAGTGGGCAAAAATAGGCAATGATCAGGTCTGTCCGACTCTTGCCTGTCTCGACTGTGGCGGTGAGTTGCGTTGGTTGCACAAGGATCGAAAGGAGGGACGCGAACGTTTGGTGTGCGCTGTTTGCGAAGCAGTGTTAGACGGCAGTGTGTTTCCGCTCACCCGGGAGTCGCTCAAGAACTCCGTACCAGACATCCTGTTCACCACCACCGAGATGCTGAACCAACGCCTCTCGGACAACTCGATGATGCATCTTTTCGGCGTTGGCCCCAGGGCGCTGCATGCGCCGGAACTGGTGTTGATGGATGAAGTGCATACTTACGAAGGTAAGCACGGTGCGCAAGTCGCATATCTAATGCGGCGCTGGCAGCGACTACTCGATCAATCGTTGCGCTTCGTCGGCTTGTCGGCGACCTTGCGCGAAGCTTCACAGTTCTTTGCGGCGCTAACAGGTTGTCGCACGAACCTTGTAGATGAAGTGTCACCGCGTGCTGACGAGATCGAATCCGAAGGTGCCGAGTATATGATTGCCCTGCGCGGCGATCCGGTCTCGCGCACGGCATTGCTGTCCACAACCATTCAGACTGCCATGGTGCTGCAGCGCTGCCTCGATCCAAAAGCCTCGCAGCCGGCACAGTCGGTCAGTCGCGGCGTTTTTGGCCAGCGCACCTTCGTCTTCACCGATAACCTAGATGTGATCAATCGTTTGTATTTCGACTTGCTCAGTGCTGAAGGACGCAATAGCTATGGTGACCCTGACATGCGCCATGCGCCTGACGGCGGTTTGGCAGTGCTGCGCGAGGCCGGTTCCTCTCTCTTGCGCTATGCCAACGGGCAAGACTGGCGCTTCTGCCAAGACTTGCATATGGGCCTCAAGCACCGTTTAGTGATCAAGCGGGTTAGCTCCCAGGATCGTGGTGTTGACGCCAGTGCGGAAGTTATTGTCGCCACTGCCGTCCTGGAAGTGGGTTTCGACGATCCGGTCGTTGGTGCAGTGATCCAGCACAAGGCGCCGCGCGGAATCGCGGGCTTTCTGCAGCGTAAGGGCCGCGGCGGCCGCACCCGCGGCATGCGGCCCTGGACGGCGGTCGTGCTGTCTGATTATGGTCGCGATCGCGCTGCTTACCAGAGTTACGATTTGCTGTTCGATCCGGAACTGCCTGTTCGTACATTGCCCTTGGCGAACCGATACATCACCCGAATGCAAGCAGTGTATGCCACCATAGATTATCTGGCATTGCGACTGCAGGACGGTCCTGTAGGTAGCGTTTGGAGCGACCTGAGCGGTGGCGACAAGCTCAATGCGCAGCGTCGTCAGCGCCTAATACGTGAACTGCGTAGTATTCTTGAAACCGAAGCGGGTAGCGGGCGTCTCTCCGACTATTTGCGCCGCGCGCTGCGCCTGTCTGACGAGGAGTTGTCGGCAATACTGTGGGAGTACCCGCGACCGTTGCTGACAACTGTGCTGCCGACCGCGCTCCGGCGTCTAGCGAGCCACTGGAGTGCAGACGGTAACCCGCAGGAGGATTACAAAGCCTTCAACACTCCGTTACCGGACTTTATTCCGGGTTCTCTTTTCGCTGACCTCAATTTAGCCGAGGTCGCCATCGATCTGCCAGAGTCGCACTCGGCAAGTCCTTCCAATGCATCTGTTATGTCGGTGTTCGCCGCACTGCGCGAGTTCGCGCCCGGTCGCGTCAGCCGGCGCTATGGCGTGCGCTATCGTACTGAGCGCCACTGGATCGCACCGTCGCCGGACTTCCAAAGCGGATCGGGCATCTGCAGCGATGTCTTCGGCCTCGATGTCGAAGCCATCGGTAACCACGTGCTGCTAGGGGAGTATCTGGTACGCCGGGGCGGTAAAACGGTAGCTCTGCCAGTTTACCGCCCGGTACGCCTGGCACCGCAATCCCCCCCGGCGGCAGTTAAAGACTCGTCGAATGCCTCCTTGGAATGGCATAGCCAAATCGTCGCCACCATCGAACCGGGCTGGCTGACGCCGCCCGCAGGCAGTCGGTGGGCAGAGATCGTCACCCGTATCGGCTTTTTTACGCACTCGCGCCATGCTCCAGTAGAGATTCGGCGCTTCGCGGTGGGCGCTTCGGCGGAGATTGGTGTTGGCGCGGAGAAGGTGCGAACCGACACGGTGTTTCAACGTGAGAACCAAGCGGTGGGGCTGGGAGCGCAATTTGCCGCCGACGGTATGGTGTTCCAGATCGATATCCCCCCCGATTTGCACCTACGCCAGATTCTGGGCGATGAAGCGAAGTGGCGCGCACTACGCAGCGCTCGGTTCATTGACCTTGCTTGGCGCGGTGAGCGCTTGGCCATGATTGCGAGCCCCTTCATGCGCGAGTGGTTAGCACAGATCTACCTGTCTGCCATGACCTATGAAGCGATGCACCGACAGATCGGCTTGGCCGAGGCCGACGCCTCGATTCGACAGGGTCAGGCATCGATCTCGCTTCCAGAGGTGCTGGGCCTGTTATTTCAGTCGCAAGTTGTGGAGGTGCAGGGCGGCGACGAGACGGTGGGCAGTCCAGAAAAGTTACGCCAGGAACTGGATGCCTGTCTGCGCGATCCCATCGTGATTGCGGAATTGCACGAGTTTGGCGCCATGCTTTGGGAGCCAATCGATTCCGGCTGGGAGCTGTGGCTACGTGGGGTCTACCATTCCACGCTTGCTGCAGCACTTCTACGTTCGATTACCGACCTATGCCCGAGCATCGATCCGGAAGACCTGACGGTCGACTTAGAACGCGGCCCGGCACTCCCCGGCCAAGCCGTCGGCTTTGACTCAGAAGTGGTGGAGGCGTGGTTTACCGAGCGTAGTCCAGGGGGCAACGGACTGATCGAGGAATTTATGCGGCGCTACGCGGAAGACCCGCGGCGCTTCTTCGCTACCGTACGCGCCAATCTGAGCATGGGCGAGTTTGAGTTGATCGACCATCAACTCAAACAAATGGTCACCGTGCTTGCCGAGGACAATGGTAATGGAGATTCTGAAAGCGCCGCACTGGCGCGCCAATTCCGTGCCGCCGCCAGCCAGGAAGAAATGACACAGTCTTTCCAACGCTTACGTCGGAAGTTGTTGCAGGAAGGTTTTTCCCCCTTCCACGGCTTTTTAGTGGCGCTTGGTAACCGTGTTCTGCGACCGGGATCGGGCGCGGCGACGGATCTCTACCTTTCCCGAGTGCTTGATCATTGGCAGAGTGAGGAGGCGCGTATCGGCATAGAGGTCGATCTGCGCGTTATGAGTTATTACCTAAGCCAATCGGACGATATCGATCGTATTGTGCCCGACATCGGCTCCCCTCCAGGCAACGACCGCGCGGCTTGGCGCATTGGCGCTATCTATGGCCTCTTATGGCCCCGCGGTCGGGCGATTCGCCAGTCCGCACTGAAGATAAGAAATCCCTTCAGTGAATTGCCTTTGATCGAGCGCCTCTTGGTGGTGGAAACCATCGGCGACGACCGTGTCTGCATTTCGCTGCTGGACCGTGACTGGTTGCTGCGAACTGCCGAGCAACTCAACGCCGGCCGCCAAGTTACATTGACCTGCCCGGAAACCGAACGTGCTCGCCTAGCTTCCGCGCTCAATGCACTGGTAACCAATCCGGTCGAATCCGGCTACTTGCGCGCTTATGCCCGCCTACAGGGCATCCGCCAAACCCAATCAATGATCGAAGCGGATATTGAACTCGTCGAGGCAGTGCAATGAACATTCTCCATCGACGCATTTTCAAGACGCAAACCACTGGCGTCACCACGATCCAGGAGTTATTGCAGACTATGTTCGTGGCCGAAGTGTTGCAACCCGGCCACGAGATTTGGATCGTTTCTCCTTGGATCAGCAATGTTGTCTTGATCGACAATCGGTCCGGTAGCTTTGATGCTCTCAATCCCGAATGGGGGAGGCGAGAGATCCGCCTCGCCGATGTCCTTGTGACTCTGATGAATTACGGTACAAAAGTGCATATCGTCACCCGGAGCGAAGCCAGCAACGATGCCTTCCGTACCCGGATCGCCGATTTGACTCGTGAGCATAGTCTGGAAGATCAACTCGCGATGCACATCCACGGCCAATTGCATACAAAGGGCATCCTGCTCACGCGTTGCCTGTTGATGGGTTCAATGAACCTGACCTACAACGGCATGATGATCAATGACGAATGGGTCGAGTTCTCGCTCGATCAGCAGGATCTTGGTCGAACCCGCCTTGAATTCGCCCGCTACAGGGAGGCTGCATGATTGACGTCTTGCCCTCTCAGGAAAAGTCCTGGCTAGGGCGTTTTTTCTTTGGGCGCAATGCCCTGCATTGGGAAGCCATTGTCGGTGGTAGCGCGCCGTCGGCATGGCTGGAGCAGGTAAACCCGTGGATCGCAACTTTTGTTACTCAAGGCTACCAATTGCCTATTGTGCTGCCGGTATTCGATGCTGATGGGCCGTCTCATTGGTATGCAATGGCTAGCAATGAGGCATCGGCAGTTGCATTGGTGCAGGAGTTGACAGCTGTTGTCGGCCCAAGTTACAGCGATTTCCGTGGCCAACCACTGCAGGTCGATTGTGGCGACGAAATCGAGTGTGCCTTGCAGAAACGCTTTGGCCGTTTCGTATTCTGCTTGCGGCCAGTGAATGCGGCAGCGCGCAGCGATGTTACACAATCCTTGCAGTTGTATCTTAGTTTGCTGCGCCGCCGCCCAGACATCCCTGACCGCACGCAACGCCCGTTCGGCAAGATCCGTGCTGAGTTTGATCGGGCGCTACTGGCCGGTAACGAGGCAGATGCTCAACGTTTACGCCACGAATTGGTTGCCAGCGGCCGTATTGATGTTGAACAGCACAAGTATTTGGATATTCGCATGTTGGCCGGTCTCGGTCGCCAGTATCAACTGGCGCACGATTACTCGCTGATCAAGTCTGTTCTAGGTCTGTCTTTACCTGCTCAGACCATCACCGACTTGGTCGAGGCGCTTTATGCAACTTATATCGCAGCCATCGAGGATGACCCGAATGTTGAAGCCATCCTGACAGTTTTTCGAAATGACATCGCGCGTCACTTCGGCCCGCTGTTTAAGGAACGGAAAGGTGTTCGTCAACCTAATGTACTGAAGGCCTTCCTGCTTTATGAACTTGTGCAGGACGAACCGAATATGGCGCGTTGCGGGGCCATTGCTGCCGCTTATCCGGCTCAAGCCGGGCCAGAACTGATCGAGTATTGGTCCAGCCGTTTGGTGTCTGCCCCGTCGTTGCGTTCCGATGTCTTTGAATTGGCACGTCAGGCCTTAGCTGATGACGACTATGAGTTGGCACTGCAGTTGTCCTTTGAATCCTTCCCCAGCGCTTGGACGTACAGTGCCATGCTGCGTTGCGCAGTGGAACTAGAGGATATTGAAACCACTAGGCGGGTGCTCGAAGCGGTGGGTAATGCACCCGAAGCCGCGCGGGCAACATGGACAAAACGTGATCTGAGCAGACTGCAGCAGTTGCAGTCAGAGCCGTCAGAAGCGTCGCAAGAGCGTCCTGACACCGATTGGATGTCCTGGGTTCGCTATGTTGAAGCCGGGCGCTGTGAGCGTCCTCCGCTGCAGATCCTGGAGGAGGCACTCACGCGTTGGAGTGCTGAGGCCTATGCTTCGGATCCAGAGGCCTGCCGTCAGTTGGCCGAGAAGATCGGCAACGCGAGCGGTGAGGCAGAATGTGTGTTTCGCGATGCCTTCGGCGCCTTGGTGGAGTTCTTTGTCGATCGCTTGGCACATCCAGTGCGTGGCTTCATACCGCTTTACACCATGCTAATCCGCATCGTTGCATGGAATGGCGTGGTCTCGGCCAATGAACTCGAATTGGCCTCTGCTCTCATACAGGCGTTGGTTAGCCTTGGTCCCTCGAAGGACGACTACGTCGAAGCGCTCGATGCCTACTCTGAGATAATTACCGCGAACAGTACGCCCGGTAACATCGACTGGGCGCTCAATGCAGCTGAAATGCTGGCCCTGCATGGATCTCCAGACAGTGAATCTCGACTGCGGTTTTTTATGGCGGTCGTGGAGTTGGCGCGCACCCAGCACCATCGTCTCAAGCCGACTCAACATGCAATCCTGTCTCTACTGGCAAAGGATTACAGTTGTACCAACTTGCTGGAGTCCTTTTCCTTTCAGGAAGAGGGGCATGCGGAAACAGCGCATGCTGATTTCGACGGTTTAATCGGCATCTATACGCTGACTGAATCCGCCGGGCAGCGTGCGCGTCAATTCCTGCGAATGCTCTTGCCGCTTGCACGGGTAGAGTTGAATGCCGACGTGGTAGCAACTGACAGGCTTAAGCATCTGGCGGTAACCGCCGATATCTTCGTTTTTGCCTGGAGGAGCAGTAAGCACCAGGCCTATTACGCGGCGAAGGAAGCACGCGGCGACCTGCAAACCCTGCTCCCCATGGGGAAGGGAAGTGCCAGCATTTTGAGTTGTGTATTGACGGAACTCGAAAAGCTGGGATGAGGCGTTTATGCATCGAAACCGGTACACACGAAGCGACGGACCACTCTGATCTTGCCTGTAGACAGTCGTAGTAGCGTGATCCCGATCTTAGTTATAAGCTACATTGATAATGGCTTGGAAACTAAAACTATGCGGACTCAGGTGCTGGCGTATTGTGTGTATTCTCCATAACAATAGTTTTGTGCGTGGGGTGATCGTTCGATTAGGCGCTCTAGTGTGAGTGGCGCATGTTGGGAGGGCTATATTTCGCGGGGGTTAAAATATTTCTGGTAAGGTTTATTTAGGCTAGTTATTTGTATATTTAATAATAAGAGGTGAAAGGATGCCTGAGCTAAGTGAGATGGTAGGGCGAATCAATTTGAAAAAAACATATCCTATTGTCGAGGCTGAAGAATTTAGATGTGAGGATTGGGCAGGAGATCTTTGGGGGTTCGTAAAGGTAAAGGTCCCATTTTCGGTAGACTTGGGTTCGTTACGTGAAAAAGCTCTAAAAGATGTATTGCATGAGAGGTTTGTTAATTACATATTTTCAAGATTGGTTATTGGCGCTGTGTATGTTTTTAATATTGCGCACAAAAAATCTTGGAGTGAGAAAGTCATTGCTGAGGCTTTAAGTGAGTCTATTGATGTTCTTTTAGATATCGATGAAGAAATAAAGCATAGAATAATATGGTATTTGGAGCGTATTGCGAAGCGGGTGATCAGAGATGAGGCAATGCCATCAAAGGGGCAAAATAGATCCATTCGTAAATTCGCAGCAATAAAAGGCCATCGTTGCTATCTTTGTGGAAAGGATTTGCATTACAAAAGTAGGCCGTATGGTTCTCCTGGAGACAACTATATAGAAATAATCCGACAAAAAAGAACGTTCGAGATTGAGCATGTATGGAATCGAGCACGGGGCGGAAGCAGAGATAGGTCAAATTTGGCAGCTAGTTGTAATGAGTGTAATCAGTTTAAAAAGCACTTCTTGACTTTTTCAGATATGCCGGTCGAGCAGGTAATGACACATACAATGGATAGTAGAAACATCAGTTCGGCAATATCCAGAGAGCAACGATTTTCGTTGGTGTGGTGTCAACAAGGAAAATGCTCTCTTTGTGAGATAAACTTTCATGATTTAGATGATGAGAGCTTGGTTCTTATAAAGCGCGAAGAGTCACAGCCTTATCATTTTTTTAATATGATGCTAATATGTCTGGTGTGTAATAACAGATTTTCAAGGAATGGAGTGATTCTTAGTGCATAACTACAAAGGTTTTTTAGTTCGTCAGCATGATAGGTCGGAGATCGATTTTGTCGTTTTTGTTGCAAGAGCGAAAGATGTAGTTCAATGGGCGCAAGCAGATGATATTCGTCTTGATCGAGGTAATGTTCAACGGGCGTTGATTGAATCTAGATGGAAGCAAGTTGGTAAGTTTTTTAGAGCGTCCGATCGGAATGTCATTCCTACAAGCGTAACCATTGCCTTTGATGAAGGTTTGCAGCGCTGCGCGTCAAAAGGAGAGGTATCTGGCGTTGATGCGTCTTATTTTATGGGGGACGCGGTTGATGGCATGGTTGATATAGAGTTCTCTAATGCCGTTCAACCATTTTCTTTTATTATTGATGGACAGCACCGCTTGAAAGGTATGGCCGAGGCTGATCAGGATATTTGGGTGCCGGTTTGTTTGTTTCCGTCGCTATCCCAGTTTGAAAGAGCGTTTCAGTTTATAACAATTAATAATAAGTCTCATAAGGTTCCTACGGATAATTTAAAAGCGTTGATCACTAACTTTGCGGATGTTGAGGAGGGTTTGCGTATTAGACTAACCCAGGCTTCAATTACTGCCCCGAAATTTGCCACTCTTGTTGATGTCATGAATGAGGATCCTGAAAGCCCATTTTATAAAGTGGTCGATTGGGTAAATAACAGGCATGAGGATAAAAAGCTTATTATTTCGCCGTCGGCAATTGAGAATGGGTTAAAGGCTATTAAGGGTGGGTTTTTAGAGGCGAAATCGGATGATGCTAATGCAATAACAGTAATTACTGCCATCTGGAGAGAAATATTTTTATATTACGGTGTGAATTATTCGAATATAGAGACGTTTAATAATTTGACAAAAAAGCCGGTGATGCAGCGAATTACAGAAATGGTTGTTGAGTTTTTGGTTAAAGAGTTTGATCCGGTATTTTCTGATGGGAATATTATGTCCCGAGACGCTCATCAGGCGGGAGTGGCTGCAAGAAAACTGATTGATTCTATTCCTGTGGAATTTTGGCAGGAGGAGTGGAGGATGAAAAGTTTGGATACATCCGCGGGCAGGGACATTATTAGTCGCGGCATACGTGAACTAAAAAGGCAGGTTATAAATAACCGTGGCTCCGATTTTGATTGGCGTAAAGGAAATCCTCTTTATCTAAATTCTGATGAGTAGAATAATATTCTATTCGTTTAGGTTTTTTAGTGCGCAGTACATTAAGAAGTATCACGATTTAATGTCATTAATATTTCTTGGTCTGCGCATATTTCTCGTATTCTGGTGGTGTTAATCTGGATTTGGGTTAAGGCGATATTTTGATCTTCTGGTTGGGTGCTACGGGGTTACTTCTTGGTGTGTGGTTGCTTAAATAAGTGGCTTTAGTTGACGTTGAAAATTTGTTGGTTGTTGGTTGTTGGTGGTTTAAGGTATTCTTAGTATTTTATGTTGCTGTAAACCTAGGCGCCATTTGGGATTATTTTTGCAGTAATTCATGGCCCCTTGTATGTTGTCTTCTGTATTTGTGTTGTCCATCGGTTGTAGGTAGAAGTGTTTGAAGTCTAAGTGTTCGTACTGGTTAGGCAGCGAGTCCAGTTGAGGGTATACGAGTTTTAATTCGTCACCTTTAGTGATTTTTAGGTTGGCAGTTGATTTTGGGCTCACACAAATCCAGTCGATTCCAGAAGGCGGTGTAATTGTGCCGTTGGTCTCTACGGCAATGGTGAAATTTAGTTTATGTAGAGCGAGTATCAATGGGGCATCGACCTGAAGCAAAGGTTCTCCTCCAGTCAATACTACGTACTTTTGATTTTGATGGGAGATAGGCCAGAATGAATCAATGGCGTGGGCGAGGGCTTCAGCGTTTTTGAATTTATCCCCTCCTTCACCATCTGTTCCCACAAAGTCGGTGTCACAGAATGTGCAGACCGCGTTTGCTCTGTCCTGTTCCCGGCCCGACCAGAGGTTACATCCTGAAAATCGGCAGAATACCGCGGGTCGACCCGCTTGGTTGCCTTCCCCTTGAAGGGTGTAAAACATTTCTTTGATGCTGTAAGTCATTAGGTTTACTCATCTGATTCAAATAGGTGGCGAGTGCACTGATCCGCCACCGCTGAACCATCATCAATCTCGTTGTTGAGCGTACTGCTCATATCCAGTTTTGCGCAGTTCGCAAGCTGGGCACGTTCCACACCCGTAGCCCCATTCATGTTTCTGCTGTCGGGTCCCGAGGTAGCAGGTGTGGGACTCTTCTTGGATCAGGCTGACAAAATCTCGATTACCTAGATCTTCCGCCAAACGCCAGGTCTGCGCTTTGTTGAGCCACATCAAGGGCGTTTCAATGATCACCGGAGCGTCCATCCCGAGGCTCAAGGCCACCTGGGTGGCTTTGAGGGTGTTGTCCCGGCAGTCTGGGTAGCCTGAGTAGTCGGTTTCGCACATTCCCCCGACCAGCACTGTGAGGTCCCGTCGGTAGGCAATCGTGGCTGCGAACGTCAAAAACAGTAGATTCCTCCCGGGTACAAATGTATTGGGAAGTCCATTCTTTTCAAACTCTATGGTTTTCTCAGCGGTCATCGCCGTATCGCTGATCTGGCCGAGTAATTTGAGGTCAAGCACGTGGTCCTCACCGAGTCGCTGGGCCCAGTTCGGAAATCTATTACGTACCTCCCGCAAAATATTCAGCCGACATTCGAGTTCGATTCGATGCCTCTGGCCATAATCAAAGCCAATGGTCTCGACGTGCTCGTAACGTTCCAGCGCCCAAGCCAGACAGGTGGTTGAGTCTTGTCCGCCTGAGAATAAAACTAAGGCTTTAGTGTGCATACTTCTCTCCTTGGAACTGGGTTCAGATTTAGCGCCGTTTCAATTCTTGCTTTAGTTTTTCGGTCAGATACTTGGTGAGCAATCCGATATCAGTGGGCGTGTTCTGGATACCATTCCAGGGGCGTCGGTCGGTTTCAGAAATGTGCCAATCGCCACTTGTCCATGCCGTATGAGGTTTCAAAAGTTTTAGACCTTTGATAAAGCCTTCCTTGCTGGTTGTGCCTTGATCGGAGTAAAGCAACTCCATAACGAAGCTCAAAGAAACCAGGCCCGCGCCGTGCTTCAAACGTGAATTCCTGGGCGCTTGTCCTTCCCATTCCGATTTGAAAACTACACGCACCGCATGGAAGAAGTTATTGATAAGTTCGATGCTGCGCCCCTCAAAGTCATCAAACTTCATGAAGCTACGAATCGCGCCATCATTCGCAGAGTTCATCACGAACTTCTGCATCGCCATGTCGCTTAGTACTCCTTTAGGATTCGTGTGTTGTTTGATCTCGCCAAATAGAGAGGAGTTAGGCAGAAAATTCAATAAATCAATAATGCGAGCAGCAAATTTACGGCTCGTGAACCGTTCTGGCAGGCCGTCAACAGTCGGTAAAAGTTCATAGATGAGCGATTTTGGCAGCGGCCTCGTATTGTTGACGAGCACAAACTGCTGTCGCAGTTCGTTGTAGTCTTTACAAATCAATGCAGATACAAATACCTGGAATCCAGGTTTTTCCATCGTCGCAAGGGCGCTGAGTCGTTGTTGTCCATCGACCACGAAGCCTGGCTTGGATTCGGCAGTATCAATAACGATTTCTACAATACCCTCGCCGAGGTCTTTAATCGTTACCCCATCCAGGAATGCCAAGATAATTGCGTTAGGAAGCAATGCATCGTCACGCTGAAGATAGTCACGAATATCTCTGATGTGCGACGCGACTTGATGGCGCTGAAAGCCTTTGAGGTGACCTTCTTCATCGCGGCCGACTCTCTCAATTTCAGAAAACTCCAAAATTTCATTTGGAGTGGCCGCAAACGAAAATACATCATGCCCGGAGGCCTGTTGGGCGCGCACACCCTTAAATCGATAGATCATTGTTTCGAAAGTTCCAGAGTTTTCTGAAGGTGGCGGTGGTACACGCCTAAGTTATGAAATCCGCGCCTTTTGTTTCGATTGCTGGCTCGAAAGATAATAGTTTCAATGCCCGCTGCCTGACAAATCGAACATTGGCATTTTTGCCACGGTTTATCTCTCAGCGTGGGTGAGATTAGTCGGACATGCTTGGCGATTTCTTTTTCCATTTCTATTGGTGACAATATCGTGCCGGATAGAGTCAGTCGGAGATAGTCTACTAGTACGGCTAAGGTAGAATCAAAGTCGAGAAGATTTTTATCGTAGTCGCGGATCGCTAGCAGCGCCGCTTTTTCTTTGATTTGTAACTCTTCTGCGCTCAGAGTGCCTTTTTTAATTCCTTGCATCAGGCGTGGATTTTCAATCGCCTGCGGAATGCGGATAGCCGTGTAGTAATCCAGTTTGGTTGTATTGTTGCCCATGTAATAATTACACTTCGCATCTTTAAATGCGCGTATAAGGGGGGAGGTTGAGTCAAAACTGGTAATGCCATATCCAGTGAATTCATGGATGTTCTCAGCTTTAGCGAAACCCAGCAGATGAATATTTGTCTCGGGCTTAAGCACCGCTCGAAGCTCTTTCAGAACCTCATGGATTTGATCGACTTTCAAAGGTACTAGACCTCCGATCGCCAAGTAGCGATAACCCATGTCTTCGAGTTGTTTTGCAGCGTTCGCCATGCTTTGGGGAGACCAACCCTGTACCGCACCAAGAGGTTCGAAAGGCCATTCCGCCTCCTTCACTAAACGCAGAAACTCTTGCGCATTTTTAAGCGTGATTTCGTACCGAAACAGCACGTCTTCTGACTGGCTCAGCGCTGGAGGATTGCTGGAGTCGCAGTTGAATATGATGTGGTCCGGCGAGCAACCGTGGGTGAATCCCGCATCTGAGTAAAACTCTACTACTTCGCTTGGGCTATACGCAGGGGTAGGGTGCTCTACATAGGCGAAAGCCCCGCAGTCACCTAGGACCATCGTATCTTTGAACTGAATGCCATCGAGTCGTAGAAATTTGCGCGCGCCTTCTCTGAGGAAGCGCTGCTGCTCGGAAGTCGAGTACCGAACCTTTGAATTAGCGACGCCATTTGCAGGTCGCACTGCGCTCATCGAGACCAAGAGCCCATCATAAGGGACGGGGGTCATCATTTCGTGCGCATACTGGTCATCCCAGTATCTCTTCCGGCCCGGCGCATTTCGATCGTTGATGAAATCGTAGTCCGGGTCTACGTAGTCTTGGGTGTCGGCGTATAAAAATTTCATTGGTGAGCGCTGGTCATATAGAGGCGGATCAAGGTTTCTTGCAGCGCCTTGATATCTTGAGGGGTGCTTTGGATTTCATTCCACTGGACATTAATCATCGGCCACTGACCTGTTGTCCATGCGCAGTAAGGGGCGACTCTGGCCAGTTCTCGTAGCACGGCTTCGTAGGTTTCGCGCTGACCACCGATTTTGGCGTAGATCCGATCCATAAGCACTCCCATGGCGATGATCCCCGCTGAGTGCATGAGTCGACTGCTCTTGGATTCAAGTGCCCACGCCTCTGGAAACGTATCACGCACTGCCCGCCAGAAGGTCGTCAGTAGGTTGTACATGGACTCAACGTTCGCCGCTCCGTCGATGCTGGAGGTGTAGGGAGCCAACGCCCCCAATGGATTACCGATGCTGTTGCGGATCATCGTTATTACAGCGGTGTCAGTGATTACTGCTTTGCTATTTTGCTCGGACGACCGCTTTATGAGTTTGTGGAAAGGGGAGTTGGGGTCACGGCTAAGAAGCCCGCATAACTCAGCTGGCGCTTTGCGAGCACTCAGTTCGCGGGGCAAAAGGATGCTGCCTGTCTCCGGCAGTAGTTCGTTGATCAGTCGAGTGGGCAAGGGTTTGGCCTTGTTGACCAAAATAAATTGCTCGCGCTGGGTGGTCAGACTGTCGGACACAAAGCCGATCACGGGTACAGGAAGATCCGAATTAGCCGCTTTCGCCAACGCCAATGAGCGCTGTTGCCCGTCCACGATCCAGGCAGACCTCATCCCTTCCTCCCTGATAGGGATCGTCAGCGTACCCGCTTGCGAAAGCCCCGCGTCGCCTGTCGGCTTGCTTCCGCGTGCTGCAACAAAACGCAGGTCAGGAGACAGCGCTAAGATAATTGCATTGGGAAAAAGTACATTTCCCTGATTGAGGTACTCAGTGATCCCTTTGACATGACTCTTAATCTCGGGGCGCTGAAAACCCTTGAGGGGACTGCTGTCTTCCCGCGACAGGCGGCTGATGTCGGCAATTCGGACCAGGTCAGATCCCCTGATGAATAATGCATACACATCAAGGTTATCGCCTTGCGTGGTGCGTAGTGCACGCACCACGATCGCATCTTCGCTCGTCATGCTTTGCTCTCTATGCTGTCTTGACCTTTGATGTCCTGCCAGATCCTCCGAAAGCGCGATTGCTCGCACGACACCAGGGCGTCGTCCCTTAAGTAGCGTAACAATCGGGTGGAACTGCCTTGGTAGTCAGCCCACACACACTCAAGCATGTAGGCAATTTCACTGTCCGATGCGCGCCGCCGGATGGTCGCTTTTGTTATGGATAAAAGATCCATCGCCGCGCTGACGCTCTTTCGAGCGATCTCAGCAGGAGCACTCGACAGTTCAAGAATCTCAATGAAATGACGCAGGGCTCTCTGAGGGAAATCGTTGCGAGTGCCTGGTAGTGTTGAGGTTTCAAGGCGTTCGTCATAGGGCATCGCGATGCGTCGTAAATGGCTGGGAAGCATCTCGATGCCAGGGCGCGAAGTGAATATTCTGAGCTTGTCGATCTGCGTGTCCCTGATTTTTCCAAGGTCTTCGCCTATCAACTGGACATAGTTTGAAGAGAGGGCAATGAGCACCAAGTCGATGTCGGGTTGGCTGACGAGGTCCGCTAGGGCGCTTCCCTTTGATTGGGTGACATTCACGGCTTCCCACCAATCTGATGCGCGCGCACCCAATTTTTCGAGACGTGGGATGATAGAATTCGGATCCTGAGCCACCGTCAGGTTGTACGGTGGACATCTCTGATCGCCTTCAATCAACCCTAAGCCGGTCGACGCAAACATTAGCTTCGCGTCCAACTTCGTTGCTACGCGCCTCGCGTCAGAAACGCTTCTGCCCACGTAAAGTGAAGATGCCATCAGAGTGGTGGGACGTTCGTCTATTTGCCCCTTCCACGCCTTTGCCATGGCTGCAATCGATGAATAACACTCGTCGTTCAGCACCACCGGCGGCAGGCCGTCGAGACGTTTTCGATTGGTGCAGTTGGTGATGATGACGGTTCTCATGGGAAAACTGTAGGCCTGTTTTGACGGGTGTTGCATTTATCTGAGGCTGACAATTTACCATTTAATAACTGTATGGGCCAATGCGCTTAGGCTAGTTTTTATGTGGAAGGGTTGGTATAAGAGCCTCAATACTGCTGCTACCCCTCTTTCTGGGGGGCCGTTCGATGAAGGAAGAGATTCATTGCTTAAGTTCAGCGCAATCAAGGCGTTACAGAGCCCAACCCACCAAGTGGTATCGTTTGCGGCTACCGTTGAGCAGATTTTGGCGATCGCTAGCATCGACCGAGTCAAGCGTGATGATCGTGGCGCCCTTCATGGCTTTCAGCGGCCACAGGTGTCCAAGCACATACGAGAGATCCGCGACTACCTCTCCCGTCCCGATGCGGTAATGCCCAATGCGGTGGTGTTAGCGTTTACCAGTGGAGTCCGGGTGGTGGAAGGAAATGGAGCCTATGCAGAAATTGAGGTGGATATATCATCCGGCCCTCCTGGGTTCGTTGTGGATGGTCAGCAGCGCCTATCTGCGTTAGCTGGGCTCGAGGGGAGTTCGTTCCAGCTACTGGTGTCTGCTCTTGTGTGTGAAAATCAGGAAGAGCTTCGCCGGCAATTTATTCTCGTCAACAACACCAGTCCATTACCGAAGTCGCTGGTATATGAACTGCTCCCGTCTGTCAGCGGCCTTCCATTCAGAATGACTTCCCGCGCCCGCGCAGCCCGCATCGTGGAAATGCTGAATTATGACGATCGATCTTCTTTGCAAGGACAGATTAAGCAGCATACCAACCCCTCAGGGGTCATCGGTGATACGTCGCTCCAGAAACTGGTAATGAATTCGCTATCTGACGGTTACTGTCGGGAGGTGATTGAGTTGTCGGGAGGTGAGGATCGGTGTTTCTTGGCCATCAGTGAGTTTTTCCAGGCGGTCCAGGAGGTGTTTGGAAATGCTTGGCATGGGCACACGCCTAAAAGCTCTCGTCTCGTCCATAGCGCGGGGATTATTTCCATGGGGTTCGTCATGGAGCAGTTGTGTGCTACAGGAGCGCCACTGGCCCCAGTATTCAAGTTAGGCCTTAGAAAGCTACAAGGATATACAGCTTGGACGCTCGATTCGGGAGAGTGGTCCTTTAAAACAGGCAACCGGCCATGGAATGGAGTTCAGAATTTACATGGTGATATTCATCTTTTGACTGATCATTTGACCAGGGTAGTTCGAAGTTCGGAACTCGTACCTAGCTAACTGGTGCTCATTACTAATATTTAGGAGGCATTATGACTACTTTGGTTTCCTCGGATCTGTCTCCAGCCCTGGCCAGTGACGCCAGTGTAAAAGAGTTCTCTGAAGTCATTCTTCATCTATCCATGGCTTTTCAGGAAGCATTGAGAAGGCTTTCAGGGCAGGACGAAGCTTTCCCTTCGGAAGGGTATGGCATGCTGACTGAAGCCTACGGTTTACGGACGCGTGCGAATATTCTTTACCTGACGCCATCTACCCATGTGGTGCAGGCATTAAATTTTTCCCAAGCTGCTATGTTGGGGAAATTCGAAGAAATATTGAATTGTTTGAGTGATGTAACCGATTTGCACACTGTTAACTCCATTTTGGTTTCCGTGATCACCATTGCATCAGCGCTGGGTGAGGGGCGAGCCAAAGTTGTAGAGTTTTTGTTTGAAACGTTATGCGTCGACCTTGAGTCTTGGAAAGTTTAGTCTAGCTGTTTGGTTTGTCGCGTGAGATGCCGGAGGAACAGTGGAGATTTTTAAAGAGTTCGTTTTTGAGGCCGCTCATCGACTGCCCAATGTTCCAGATGGGCACAAATGTGGGCGCCTGCACGGTCACTCCTTTCGTATTGCAATTTATATTGATGGCCCTGTCGATAGAACGTCGGGTTGGGTCAGGGATTTTTCCGAGATAAAGGAGATTTTCGCGCCTCTGTATGAACGCTTAGATCACAATTATCTTAATGAAATTCCCGGACTGGAAAATCCGACGAGCGAGGTTTTAGCCGTTTGGGTTTGGCAGGAGCTAAAACCATTGCTTCCAGAGCTATCCGCAGTACGTATTCACGAGACATGTACAAGTGGATGTATTTATAGAGGGCCGGAGGTATGACCACTCTCGTGTAAAGAAAGTAGAGCTATGCACAGTGTGTAATTCACCGGATAGGTCTAGGCTTTAATTATTGAGTTTGGGAGTTGGTTTTCTTGTCTAGCTCGGCACTCCGCCCTGTAGGGAGGTGGATATGGTCAAGCCTAACAACGGTCGAGTTGAAATTGCTAGGCGTGGTCAAACTCGCTCACCATATTCTCTTAAATGGTACCAGGCGAAGATTACTTCTTGGGACTTCTCGTGGACATTTCGAATGGCTACCCGACGCGAAGTATCGTCTGGGGAGGACGCTATCCAAGAATTCGCTGTCCTCACTTTCAAAGGTACTGTGGTTTATCCAGAGGAATTTAAGTATCCGGAGATAGAGATTCAATTGGTGGAAGGTATTACCTTGATCTCTAATGAGACTGTTACTCCGAGTATTGGCTCGATGAGCGCAAATGGCCGATTGCTCTCGGTCTACGTTTCAGTTCCTGTGGAGCGGATAAAAACATTGATGTCAGTTGCTCCTCGAGTGGTGGTCGTTGATTTTCATGCATCACCTCTACATTATCGTCGAGCGTTGGTCGTGTCGATACAGTTAGATACTGTGATGGAGTGATGTCATTGTTACCTAAACGAGAGAGGTGCCGGAGGAACTGAATTTCCATGATTGTCCCAGGTCGCCGCACGTGAGTCGAGAGGACCATTAATAGATCTTTGAGCCACCTGCCTCTGAACGCTCATGGCTAATTAGCAAAAATCGTTTTTGCGCTCAATGCAGTTTTGTTGGGGAGTTGGCTAATAAATTTTAATGCTTTGTTTGAATCGGTTGGTTTAATGGTTTTGTTCGATATATTCCGCGTTCTAAATACCCGCCAAGTTTAACTTAATATGTTTGAAAAATATGACTAATATTGAGCTGTGCGCGTAAATATAGTGTTCAGTGTGTTGTAATTAATTATTGGTTGTGGAGAGTTGAGTCGTGTGGAATCTGAAAGATAAAGCATGGAGCATACAAAGCGGCTGAAGAGTTCATTGCTAAGAATGCCGGTTCAAAGTTAGTAGTGGGTTCCTTCGAAACGAATGATAAGGGCGGTGGTGCATTCGTTGACCGCAAGCGGATCACTGGCCGGATCTACGCCGAGGGGAAAATGCGTTCGTCATTCTGGATTTTTGTGCTGAAGGAAGACAATGGTAGGGCTACTGCGAGGATCGCTGTGACTCGAAAGGAGGTAAGGATTTCGGTCGAGAAAATGAAGCAACTGCTGTGCGATAATGGCATGTTGATTGAGCAGAGCGTCGTCTGTACCTCACGTATAGAAATCAATAGTGTCGCTGCCTGAGGCATTCAACCTGCCTAGGGCAGAAATGGTCCAGGCTTATTGGCTTGAACCCGCTGGTCCCCTTCAGCTATAGCTGGCCGGCGATCTCACTCACACATCACAGCTCAATCCTTCCCACTGAACTCAAAGCGTCTGCTTTTGCCGAATTCGGTAGCAATGCGGATGCACTCGTCAGCTGAGTGCTCATTCTAAGCCTCGCGATCTTCATCGCTAAAAGGGTCAGTTTTGGGTCAGCGGCAACACAGGTAGCGATCTGTGCTGGTAAGTGAGATCGGAGTAAACCGTTTAAATCGGGGATAAATTTCTGACCTGACTTCGAAGCTGGAGCCGCCAGCTGGGCGGCGTATGGGCCTGCGCGCGTAGTGGCGGGGTGAAATTTCTTACCTGGTAGCGGTCTGTGCTGGTATCCGGCGATCGGAGCAACCGTTAAACCAGGGACAAATTTCTGACCTGACTTCGAAGCTAGAGCCGCCAGTTGGGCGGCATATGGGCCTGCGCACGTGGTGGCGAGGTGAAATTTCTTACCTGGTAGCGGTCTGTGCTGGTATGTGGCGATCGGAGCACACCGTTAAAATCGGTGACAAATTTCTGACCTGACTTCGAAGCTAGAGCCGCCAGTTGGGCGGCATATGGGCTTGCGCACGTGGTGGCGAGGTGAAATTTCTTACCTGGTAGCGGTCTGTGCTGGTATGTGGCGATCGGAGCAAACCGTTTAAATCAGGGGCAAATTTCTGACCTGACTTCGAATCTAAATAGGCCTGATGGGCAGCGTGCATGCTTTGAGTAAGCATTCGGCTAGCTCGGTACGCCATATGTCTCGATGGCGCTTTGAATGCTGTGGAGCTATCTCAATTAGCCAAGCGTATGCATCCCCATTATGAGTAGATGCCCATCTCTATTTGCCCTATGAGCTTTATCACATCACTTGGATCAGCATCCACCGGCTTCATCCCGCCCAAAGCTATGGCTGGCTGGTTTAGCCAATTCAGTGCATTGGCTTCATTTCCCTCAAAGAGCGAAATCGCCGCCTTGAGCACATCTGGAGTAAGAACATTGTCGTGCATTTTTTCTCCAAGAGTCAGGTGAATTTTCGCTGTCCCACACGGCGTAGAGTGACGAGGAGGTAGAGCCAATATCGGCTATTTCACTTCGCATTCGTTTCCTTAGACCGAGTGGGCGAGCTTAAGTCAGCGTTACTTTGAGCATCACTCTCGCAATCTGATAGCTGCCACCTTTTTGCGAGCTGCCTCGTTTTATTGTGAGTTCACGCCGTTTTTGGCCCTTTTTCGCGCTGCCTTTGGCACCAATACTGTTTGATATTTCTCTTCCTTTCTCAGCTTTTTCGCATGTCAGATGGTCTTGCCTAACGCCTTGTTTCCGGGCAATTAGGGCGTTTTCCCTCACCCGCTCCGCGACGCTAAACCCTGGAAGCTCAGTTCCGATTCTTCGTTCTTAAAGGTCACCATCCAACATCCGCGAAACAGTCTGTACGTCACGCGGGCCGTGCCTTTGAAGACAAACGGAAGCAGCGAAAGCCGGACTTCCGATTGTGCGCTAGGGAAACGGAACAGAGCGCGGGGAGGGCGCATCTATTCGAATTGATTGTTGACGGGCTGTGGGCCTCCTGAAGACCCTTTGATCACAAGGCCCAGGGTCTGAGTTGGAATCAAACCATCGCGTCCGAGAGCCTGACCTATACCTCCAAATTCGACGTTTTTGGGCCCAAACCGCAGTGCCAAACAGACCGCAAATTCACCCGACTTCTGGCTGTTTTGGTGACAAACCATTTTGCAGGTAGTTGGCACCGATTGAGTGACGCTGAACCCTCGAAAGATCCGTCGGCCGCGGCTTCTAGCGGTCAGCACGGAATCTCTTGCAAGGTCCTGGTCGGTGCCAAATCCGCTGCTAACTCACAGCCGATTAAATAAATCGGCTTTTTTGTGTCTGTCATTACGGTTTCGGCGCTTTCTTAATGTCCTCCGAATCACTCGACGTCGCAGCATCCTTCGCCGTCTCGTGGGACTGCGCACCGGCATTCCCGCCGGAAGATTCTTCGCCTTTTTTGCTGGCCTTTTCGTCGTTGGCTTTCGAGCTTTTCGACTGATTGACTCCCGGCATGGCGGTTGGCGGTGCAGCGGATCCCGCCGTGTTTTGTTCACTTGCCAAGACGTAAACAGGGCTGGCCACAAGCAGGCTGGCGAGCGACAGGGCGGCAATTTTCTTGTTCATGGTCTGAGCCTTCCACGCTGGGGATGTACCGCATTGGAAGGGCGAGGGCGTTAAAGGTGCATCGCGCTGGACGAGTGGTAACCCTCGCCGACCTTATGTCCAATCTGAAAAAATCCTCAATAGGCGGCAAATTGCTGGCCCCCTGATCGGAAACATCCGGTCAAAATCGCCTTTTTTCAAAAGGTTAGGTTGGCTATATGCGGACGATTGCCATCACCGTTGCAACGCTTTCCCTGGCTGCTTTTGCCTCGACCGTCGAGGCGAAAGAGATTAGCAAGAGTCATCAGTTTGCCTGCACCTGGGGTTCGGACATGGCTGCCGGAGCGCAGCAGTCCAAGCTGTCTGGCGTTTCTTTATATGGCGCGCGCAAGCAATTGCAGGTGCGCAAGTTTAAGCAGCCGTGGATGCGCATGACCGCGATGGGGATCACCGAGCAGACCTACAACAGCAGCTCAAAGCTCAAACCGGCGGCGATCAAGCAAATTTATTACGAACAGTGCATACGCCACGAATTGGCCCAGCGTTAACGCAAAAAGCCCAACCTGAACCGGTTGGGCTTTTTCATGCCTGACGAGGCGTCTGTGTCATTTTTCGCTTTCGCAATTGACCATCCACGACACCCCGAAGCGATCGACCAGCATGCCAAAACGCGCGGCCCAGAAGGTCGCTTCCAGTGGCATATCAACGCGACCATCCTTGGCCAATGCGTTAAACACGCGCTCGGCTTCGGCGATGCTGTCAACGTCAATGAAATCGAGCAGCCACTCATGCCTTGGGTCGGGCGGTCGGGCGTGGTGTCCGAGGCCATGATCATCTGATCACCGACCTTCAGGCAGGTGTGAATCACCAGATGGTGATGCTCTTTGGACACGTGCTCGGCGGCGGGTGTTTCGCCGAAGGTCATCATCGCCTCGAGCTTTCCCTGCAAGGCTTGCTCGTAAAACGTGAACGCTTCGCGGCAGTCGCCGTTGAAGATCAGGTACGGGTTGATTCTCATGTCTCTGCTCCCGGCAGTAGCGCGGAGAGCGGCGGTTATTCGCCAGGTTCCGCGTTGGGCGGTTAAAACATAGCAAAGCGTTGGACGTCAGGAAGGGCGGAGTTTTCCAGATGGATTCGTTCTCAAAAACGTCTGGTTTAGTACCGTCTGAATCCAGGTCAGGAATCGCCCGAGCTTTTTAACAAAGCAGGCCCGGCCATGCGGGGAGCGGGTTTGGATTGCATCAGGCTGTCCAGCGCTTTGCGATAACTTTGACCGCCGAGCGCCATGCTGTTGTTGTGCGTTGCTCCTGGCACCAACAAAAGGCGCTTGGGTTGTTGCGCTGCGTTGAACAGTTGCTCACTGAAACGCGGTGGCACGAAAGCGTCGGCCAGACCGTGTACGACCAGCAAAGGCATATGAATGTCGGCGATCTTGTCGATCGAATCGAATTTCTGCGAGAGCAACCAGCGCACCGGTAGCGAGGTGTTGGCCACAGACGCGGCGACGTCCGCCAGTGTGGTGAAGGTCGATTCAATCACCAATCCACGAACCGGCAGCGGTGTGTGATTACGCTCGGCGTCCTGGCCAAGTTTCGCAGCCAGATCGATCGCCACTGCGCCGCCAAGAGAATGGCCGTAAATCAGGCGTTTGTTCGGATCCGGTTGCAGCAGTTTGAAGCGCTCCCAGGCGACGCGGGCATCTTCGTAAACGCTGCTTTCCGACGGCAGATCACCGTGGCTCTGGCCGAAACCGCGATAGTCGATGGCCAGCACCGAGTAACCCGCTGCGCGCAATTGCTCAATGCGGAACAACTGCCCAGTCAGGTTCCAGCGCACGCCGTGCAAATAGAGAATGGCTGGAGCATTGGCTTTTTCCGCCGGCCACCACCACGCGTGAATGTTTTGCCCGGCCTTGAAGCTCTTTGGTTGCAGGTCGAGTTCCTGCACGCTGCCGGGCAAGCCGTGATACCAGCCGGCCGTGCCCGGTTCGATGCGAAACAGCAGTTTGCGTTCGGTGTGTTCGAGCACGGCACAACTCGTTGGCACGCCGATAATCAGCGCGGCCATGCAGGCGAACGCCAGACGGCGGCGTCGCAGACGAGTCATGAAGGACTGGAACATTAAACGTTTCACCACGCAGACAAAGAACGCTTTTTACCAGAACCCTCGGTCTGCGCGTGACAATTTCGACCAGCGCCCGTGGGCAACGATTACAAAATGCTGCAACGGCTTAAATCACCTGCAACACGATTTTGCCGATATGGTCGCCGGCCTCCATGTGCGCGTGGGCCTGGGCCGCGTCGGCGAGCGGGTAGACCTTGTCGATGATCGGCAGGCAGCGCCCGCCAGCCAGTGCTGGCCAGATGTGCTCGCGCAGTTGGCTGGCGATCTCGGCTTTTTCCGCCGCAGTGCGGGCGCGCAGCAGCGAACCGGTGATCACCGCACGTTTGGCCATCATTGCTAGCAGATCGAAGTCATTGGCACGGGCGCCGCCGAGGAAGCCGAGCATCACCAACCTGCCGTCCATCGCCAGCGCGCTGACATTACCGTTGAGGTACGAGCCACCCATGATGTCGAGAATCGCATTCACGCCTTTGCCCTCGGTCTTCTCGGCGATCACCGCGGCGAAATCCTCTTCGCGATAGTTGATCGGCTGGCCGCCGAGTTTGCTGATTGCCGCGCATTTGTCAGCGCTACCGGCGGTGGCAAAGGTTTCGATGCCGAATTCGCGGCAGAGCATCAGCGCGGTGGTACCGATGCCGCTGGTGCCGCCGTGAATCAGCACGCGTTGACTACGGCTGGCGGCCCCGAGCACGAACAGATTGGCCCACACGGTGAAGAAGGTTTCCGGGATCGCTGCCGCTTGAATCCAGTCGATGCCGTCGGGAATCGGCAAGGTCTGGCCTGCTGGAACCGCGCAGTACTCGCCGTAGCCGCTGCCGTTGGTCAACGCGCACACCCGGTCGCCCACGGCAAACTGGCTGACGCCGGCGCCCAGCGCCACGACTTCACCGGCCACTTCGAGCCCGGGAATCGGATCCATGCCTGGCTTCATCGGGTATTTGCCGGCACGTTGTAAGGCATCCGGACGGTTTACGCCGGCGGCGTGTACGCGGATCAGTACTTGGCCTTCAGCGGCGACTGGCAACGGTACGCGTTTGGGTTGCAGGACTTCCGGGCCACCGGGTTCGGTGATTTGAATTTGGGTCATTTCGTTAGGCAAAGACATGCTAATTCCTCTCGGTAAACGGATATGTAGATGGGAGGTCAGTACGCTGCAAAGATTCCAGTCAATCACAACCTCCCTGTGGGAGCGGGCTTGCTCGCGAAGGCGTCGGGACAGTCGATGCAGTGGTGCCAGACACACCGCTTTCGCGAGCAAGCCCGCTCCCACATTGTTTTGTGCGTGTCCATAAGTTCATGGCTAGCTCAAGGATGAGCGCCAGCGCAATCGCGCCAGCAGCAATCACAAACAGCAACGCGTGATGGCCGCCCGTGGCATTGAACAGCGCCGAATAGGCAAACCCGGCCAACGCCTGAAACGTGGCAAACGACACCGTGGCGCGGCTCCAGGCGATTTGCTGGCGATGATGATTCGGCACCAGTTCATGCACCCGAGCCAGGGCCAGCGGCACGATGCCCGGCGGGAATGAACCGAGAATCACCGCGAGCAGCGCCAGTGCCAGAAAGGAATGCGAAACCGCCAGCAGCCCCAGCGGGATCGCCTGCACGACGAGCACCAGCCGAATACTTTTACGTGCGCCGAATCGATCCGCCAGAAAGCCATAACTCACCGGCCCGACAATCGCGCCCACGCCATACATCACCCACACCAACGCGCCGACATGCGCCCCGGCATTGAGTCCACGCGCCACGTAATCCACCAGAAAAACCATCGCCGGCACCAGACCCGCCGCCATGAAGGCGTATTGAGCGAACAGCAGATAAACGCCGGGCGGAGTCGCTTGAGTCGCCGCCACATCATGTGAGGCGGTCGGCTGCGGCAGATCCGCAGGCCAGCCGAACCAGCTAAATGCCGTCAGTACCAGCGACAAAGTGCCGAGCCCCAGCCAAGTCGCCTGCAGACCCAAACTCAACAGCGGCGGCACAATCGTCCCCGAGCCGGCGATGCCCAAACCGATCCCCAGAAAAATCGCGCCACTGGCCAGCCCTTTGCGCGCGGCCGGCACATGCGGCAGCACGGTCGCAGCCACCAGCACCATGATCGCGCCACCGGCAATCCCCGACAGCAGTCGCCAGCCGAAAAACCAGCTCACTGACAGCGGATAGGCACAGGCGAAAAATGCCGCAGTTACCGCGAACATCATCAGGCGCAGCGCATTTTTGTTGCCAAGTTGCCGCGCCACAGGACGGCCGAGCAGGGCACCGATCAAATAGCCGACAAGGTTGGCGGCGCCGAGGTACACGACGTCGTTGGCAGAAAACCATTGCGCTTGAATCAGCGCAGGAATCAGCGGTGTGTAAGCAAACCGCGCCAGCCCGATGCTGACCAGGCTGGCGCAGAGTCCGGCGAAGATCGGCAGCCACAGGCCGGTAGGTGATGAAGTACGCATGAGAGCGATCTCGAGGAAGGTATATGGCGCTGAGGATATCGGCTATCGTTGCTGCATTCGCGCAGCGATTAAGCGGCGCACTGATGCAAATTTGCATCATCAGGAGACAGCATGAATTGGGATGATGCGCGGGTGTTTCTCGCGGTTTGTCGCGAGTCGACGTTACGCGGCGCAGCGCGGGTGCTGGGAGTTGATCAAGCGACAGTAGGGCGACGCATCACTGCGCTGGAAAAGTCCCTGAGTGCGACGTTGTTCCTGCGCACCTCCGACGGTTACGCGTTGACGGCGGTGGGTGAGGCCGCGCTGAAGAACGTGGAGAAGATGGAGCATTCGGCGCTGGAGCTTGAGCGACAGATTCAGGGGCTCGACGATCGCCTGACCGGCAATGTGCGCGTCAGCACCACCGATTCGCTGGCCATCGATTTTCTGATTCCGGCCATTGCCCGCCTGCACGAGTTGCACCCGGACGTACGCGTGCAACTGGACGCGTCCACGCAGATTCTCAGCCTGGCCAAGCGCGAGGCGGACATCGCCGTGCGCAACACGCGGCCGGACAATCCGGATCTGATCGCCCGGCGGATTGCCCGATGGCCGGTGGGTTTGTTCGCTTCGCAAGCGTACGTCGATGCCAAGGGCATTCCGCAACCGGGCTCGGCGTTCGAGGGGCATGATCTGGTGGTCTATCAGCCGTATTTGCAGGGCAACAAAGACCTGACGCTGGTCTCTGAACCGATGACTCGCGGGCGGATTGTTGCCGGCCTCGGCTCTAGCCTGTTGGTGCGCCGGGCAATGGCGGCCGGTCTCGGTGTAGGAGAAATTCCCGTGTACATGGGCGAGCGCGATGGTCTGGTCAGGCTCTGGCCCGAACGTACTCGACCGTTACCTTACGACGTGTGGCTGGTAACCCACGCGGATCTGCGCCATACCGCGCGGGTGAGGGCGGTGATCGAGCAGATTGTCGACGTGTTTGCAGCTGAGAATGACTAGATGCAAGGGCTACGTCTTCTGACGAAACGGCCTACAAAACAGGCAGAATCGGCTGGCTTGTCAGCCGACTGGGCGAGTTCTATCGTTACGACAGCTCGGTGAGAGGCCAAAGGGTCGCACTGATGTGAAGTACCAGGGACGGTATCGGTAGACCCAGGAAGGTGTCGAATTGAAAACTACGGAATTCAGTCAAAACTTAATCAGTGACCTGTCGAGACAAGGTCGGAATACCCAAACCATGAGTGCAATCAGTCGCGAAGAATTCAATGCGAAGATAGAAACCATAGAAGCCAGAATGGATGCTCGGCTTGAGGGTGTGTCGGCGAGATTCGATGCCTTTCTTTCGGCCCAGGCCGAGCGGGACAATACTCGATTGGAGCGGGATCAGACTCAAGCAGAGCGCGATAAACGCTATGATTTGATGTGGGCCGGAGTGCAAAAAATCGCCGAAGAGTCGAAAGAAGCCATCAAACAGGCCTCGACTGTGAAGGCTAATTACTGGGCAGCGACTGCCGTACATTTTTTCGGAGTGATCACCATCGTTGTGGCCGCGCACTTCGCCAATCAAGCCGCCGTGCTGACTACCCTGCAGACTACGCTCGCAGCAATTCAACTGGGCAAAGACATCAGCGTGCAAAAGCCGGCCTCGTTGCAAATACCGGTACCACCCCAATGAAAAACGGCCTTCAAAAGAAGGCCGTTTCTGTTGGCGTTGAAATACTGCTCAGGGCATCTGCGGCAATTCCTGCGGCCGCAAGTCAAACACCAGCACCTCGGCGTCTACGCCATTGCTCAAGGTCAGTGCCTGTTCGTCACGAACCCGCACACCATCGCCTTCCTGCAATTGCACGCCATTGAGTTCAACGCTGCCTCGTGCCACATGCACGTAAGCATAACGGTCAGCGGCCAGTTTCAGTGTGGCGCTTTCCTTGCCATCGAACAGGCCGGCATACACTCGCGCATCCTGGCGCACTTTCAGCGATCCATCTTTGCCGTCCGGCGAGATGATCAGTTGCAGGCGACCGCGTTTTTTCTCGGCGCTGAAGTGCTCCTGCTGATAACGCGGTTTAGCACCACTGACTTCCGGCACGATCCAGATTTGCAGGAAGTGCACCGGTTTGGTCGTCGAGTGGTTGAACTCGCTGTGCGCCACGCCGCTGCCGGCGCTCATCAGTTGCACATCGCCGGGGCGGATGACCGAACCGGTGCCCAAGGTGTCTTTGTGTTCCAGCGCGCCTTCCAGCACGTAGGAAAAAATCTCCATGTCGCGGTGCGGGTGTTGGCCGAAACCCTTACCGGCAGCAACGCGGTCATCGTTGATCACCAGCAGGTCAGAGAAACCCTGTTCACGCGGGTCGCGGTAGCTGGCGAAGGAAAAGGTGTGGAACGACTTCAACCAGCCATGATTGGCGAGGCCACGATCGGAGGCTTTGCGAAGAGTCAGCATGATGAAATCTCCTTACGGGACGTTAATTCGTCCGAGTGAGAAGAAGGTTACTGGTAATTGCCGAGTGCAATAAGTAGGTGAAAATTGAAAGACTGTCCTGATCAGGTTGACAGTTTTGCGCGGTGGTTCACGCATTTTTTCCGACGTCTGCGCTGCAGTTGGCCATAATGCCTCGCGTATCCGGTGCGTCTTTCTTTGAACTCAGTGAAATCCTCCATGAAAACCGTGGCAATGGTGCTGTTCCCCGACTTTCTTCTGCTGGACATGGCTGGGCCGCTGGAAGTTTTTTCGGTCGCCAACCGCTTTTTGAAGGCTGAAGCACATTACCAATTGACCACTCTGGGTACCGAGCCCGGCCCCCTGCGCGCTTCAAATGGCGTGTTGGTACACGCCGACCGCCATATTGAGCAGACAGACGAGTACTACGACTTGCTGTTGGTGCCGGGCGGCCCCGGTGCCTACAACGACAAGTCTCCGCCGTTGCTCAATTGGTTGAAGGGCGCGGTCACTCGGGCCGAGCGCTACGGGTCAATCTGTACCGGCGCCTTTGTGCTGGGACACGCCGGGTTACTCGACGGCTATCGCGTCACCACTCACTGGAATTACACCGAACGTCTGATCAAGGGTTTCCCTAAGGCAAACGTCGCGACCGATCAGATTTTCGTCGAGGATCGCAACTTGATCACTTCGGGCGGGGTCACCGCGGGCATCGATCTGGCGTTGGCCGTAGTCGCTCAAGACCACGGCAAGACGCTCGCGCAGAATGTCGCCAAAGTGTTGCTGGTCGTCATGAAACGCCAAGGTGGTCAAGCGCAGTTCAGCCCATTGATGGCAGCGGTTGCGCCGCAGGAAACGCCGATTACCCGCGTGCAGAATTACGTCCTTGAACACCTCGACGAGGCTTTCACCATCGAGCGCATGGCAGGACTGGCGAACATGAGTGCGCGGCATTTCGCGCGCCTGTTCAGCCGTGACGTCGACATGACGCCGATGGAGTTTCTGCAAAGTGCGCGTATCGATTGCGCGCGTAATTTGCTGGAAACCAGCGACTTGCCGCTGAAAACCGTGGCTTACAAAAGTGGTTTCGGCAGCGTCCGCCATATGCGTTTTCTGTTTGCAGAAAAGCTCGGTCTGACCCCTGCGCAGTACCGCGAACAGTTCAGCTAGAGCGGTTCTGTCCGTTTCGCGCACTCGGAAGTCCGTGTTGCGCCCCGCGTGGCAGTTGTACCGTCACTTGAGGCTGCCAAGATGATGGCATGAACAGCCCCATCGATTTGACCTCGGCGTCAGTGCTGCATTTTGGCCCTTACGCGTTTCACTTGCGCCAGCGGCTGATCCTGGAAGGGGATCGGCAATTGCGCATGGGCGGGCGTGCGCTGGACATTCTGCAAGTGCTGGTCGAGCGCGCTGGTCGAGTGGTCAAGAAGGAGCACTTGATTGCGCTGGTCTGGCCGACGTCGGTGGTCGAAGAGATCAATTTGCGCGTGCACATTGCCGCGCTGCGCCGAGCGCTGGGTGACGGTGAAAATGGCCAGCGCTACATCGTCAACGTGCCGCAATGCGGCTACAGCTTCGTCGCCCCGGTGCAGGGCGACAATACCGCGCAAGTGGTGTTCGAAACTCTGCAAGCGCCCCAGCACAATCTGCCGGCACGCCTGACGCCGGTGACCGGCCGCGATTCGTTAGTCGGTTCGATGGTGCGGCAACTGCCACTGTGCCGGTTGATGAGCGTGACGGGGCCGGCCGGGGTCGGGAAGTCCACGGTGGCGTTGCGCGCGGCCGAGTTGTTGCTGCAGCACTTTCGCGATGGCGTGTGGCGGGTGGATCTGGCGCTTGTCGACGATCGCACGGCGCTGTTTGATCACGTTTTGCAAACGCTAAATACCGATCTCGCCACGTTGGCCAGTCGTCATACGCTGTTGCTGCTCGACAACTGCGAGCATCTGCGCGACGCCTGCAAGTCTCTGGTGGCGAAACTGCTGAATGCGGCGCCGCGCTTGTCGATCCTCGTGACCAGCCGCGAAGCGCTGCAAGCCGATCTGGAAACCGTGCAGCACCTGCCACCTCTGAGCCTTCCCCCGTCGAGCGCGCTGGACAGTGTCGAAGAAACCATGGGTTATTCGGCGGTGCAGCTGTTTGTCAGCCGCGCCCGCGCACGTCAGCAGGGATTTTGCCTGCGGCTTCAGGATCTGGAGGTCGTACGCGATATTTGTCGGCGCCTCGACGGTTTGCCGTTGGCGATAGAACTGGCGGCAGCGCAAATCGATGCGCTGGCGCTGGTGGGGTTGCAGGCGCAATTGAGTAATTGTCTACAGCTTCAGGGGCGGCGCACTGCTGAGCCAAGGCATCAGACCCTGCAAGCCGCGCTGGACTGGAGCTATCAGCGCTTGAGCGAACAACAGCAGCGGGTGCTGCAACGTTTGTCGGTGTTCAAAGTGGCTTTTACGCTTGAGGCGGCGCTGGCGGTGCTCGCCGAGACACACGGGCAGTTGATCATTGATCAACTGGTGCAGAAGTCATTACTAACGGTAAAGCGCGGGGAGGGGGCGTTGCACTATCGAATGCTCAACACCACTCGGTTGTACGCGCGGGCAAAACTCATCAGCGGTGATTTTGAACATCGCCATCTACATTTTCTGCGGCGGTCATCCCGGGTTTCAGGCTTGCGTTTGATTGCGCAACTTGTCGAGTAGCTGGCGCACTTTGCGCAAGTCCGGGGTGGCGTAGCCTTCGGTGAAACGTTGGTAGATCGGGGTCAGCAGATCAAGGGCCTCGTGGTAGCGCGATTGTTGCTGCCAGAGCTGGGCCAGTGACATGGCGCTGCGTAGCTCCCAGGCCAGTGCGCCTTGGGATTGGGCGATGGACAGGGCCTGGAGCAGGAGGTGTTCTGCTTCTTGGGATTTTGTGGTGATCGGGCTAATGCCTTCGCGAGCAAGCCCGCTCCCACATTGGCATTGCGTCGGGCATAAATCTCTGTGGGAGCGAGCCTGCTCGCGAAGGCTTCCTTCCTCACAGCCCAAATCTTCAGCCAAAAGCTGCTCCGCCCGAGCCCGCAATATCTCCGCCGTGCTCCAACCCGCCGCACCACTGCGCGCCCGCTCCAGCAACGCGTCATCCACAAAACCACTGTCCAGCGTCACCATGATTTCCCGGATCAACCCGCCACCATCCGCCCGTATAACCGTCGGTGTGTCAGCATCAATCACCTGCGCGTAATGCCGCCCCCACGTATGAAACAGCAGCACCGAATGCTTCTGCGATTGCTCCAGCAGCAGACGCAACAAGGCCCGCGCGTTCTGTTGGTCACCGTTGTAATGCGCGATCAGACAAGTGGCCAGCGCCAGGGTGTAGCAAATCGAGGTGCCATGATTGATCTGCACCGCGATGTCCAGCGCCTGCCGCGCCGTATTCCACGCCTGTTCGGGAAAACCCTGCAACCACAACACGCGGGCGAGTACGGTCAGCGAAGCGACGCTCTGGTCGTATTGCACGCCGAAACCGTGGGTGAAGCGATTGAGGTGACCGCTCTGCGCCATGCGCTGAATCACTTGTTCGGCGTGGATGCGCGCCTGCGTCTGGTCGCCGGCGTAGTGCAGCGCCAGCACGCGCAAACGGTGAGTACTTAATGTCAAAAGCGGATCGCCGTGCAGGCCGAGGCGATCGAATTGTTCGCTCTGCTCAAGAGCCATTTGGTAATGCCCACAACTGAGATTGACCGCCATGTGCCCCGACACCGCCCGCAGTTGCCCGGCGACATCGCCATGCTGATGGGCCAGCGCAGTGGCACTGGCGAAAGCCTCAATGGTTTCCGGGGTGCCGCCCCAAGTGTGATAACAGGCGCTGCCTAGTGCGAGATTCAAGGCAATTTGCAGACGCGGACACGGCGTTTCGGCATCCTCCAGCAAAGCCAGCGCCTGACGTACGTAACTGCCGTATTCCTTGAGCAGCGACAGTTCCTGCCATAACGGCGCGGAAGCGGCGGCCAATCGAATCGCCAGCTCATCCGGGCCGTCACCGTTCAGGCTCCAGTCCAGCGCCGCGCGCAAATCTTCCAGACCTCGCGCATAGCGCTCGATCCACAGCGTGGTCGGCGTGTGTTCCCAAGCGCTCTGCGCCTGATGCATCAGCGCCAGACAGCGCTCCGCGTGGCGCTTGCGGGTCTGTCCAAGCTCGCCCGACATATAGAGTTTTTCCAGGGCATAACGGCGGGTGGTGTCGAGCAAACGGTAGAACACCTCTTCATCGCCGACTTCAACGTTCAGCAGTGATTTAGCGACCAATTGCGTGATCGAGCCAAACACTTCACCGGGCGTTAGGTGCTGGCCACCAATGACTGCCGCAGCGGACTCTAGCGTGAAGCCGCCGCGAAACACCCCCAGCCGGCGCAAGCAGGTTTGCTCACAAGCGGTGAGCAAATTGAAACTCCAGTCCAGCGTGGCCCGCAGTGTGACGTGACGATCCTGATTGTCCGGCGCCACGGGCGGCAAACGCCCCTGCAACTGCTTCGACAAACCGCTCAATCCCAATTCGCCGATCTGCGCTGCCGCCAACTCCAGCGCCAGCGGAATACCGTCGAGGCGTCGGCAGATTTCAATCGCCAGCGGCAGTTCGACGTCGCTGATTTCAAAGTTTTCGCAAGCGGCCATGGCCCGTTCGACGAACAGTTGCAGCGCGGCAAAACTCAATGCCTGCGCCCGGTCGTGGACGATGTCCGGCGGGCAGTCGAGGGATTCCAGCCGCTGCACATACTCGCCCTCGGCGCGCAGGCTTTCGCGACTGGTCGCCAGAATGTGCACCTGCGGCGCGCCGCGCAAAATGCTCTCGCTGAGCAGGGCGACGGCGTCGATCAAGTGCTCGCAATTGTCGATCACCAGCAGCATCTGCCGATCGCGCAGGGCGTTGATCAGACTGGTCTGCGGATCGTGATCGTTGAGCAATGTGTCGAGGAGGGCGGCGAGGTGCGAGTAGATCATTCGCGGATCACTCAGCGGTGCCAGATCGAGCAAGCGAATGCCATCGCGATAATGCCCGATCAATTGCTCGGCAACGCGCAGGGCAACCGTGGTTTTGCCGATTCCGCCGGGGCCGACCAAGGTGATGCAGCGCTGACGCGGCAATTGCGTCATCAGGCTGTCGACCAGCATTTGGCGGCCGATCATCCGTGTGCGCCGCAGCGGCAGGTTATGTCGCCCAACGTGCGTGCCAGCGGGTTGTTGATCGATATTCTGTTGCAGAATCGGTGCGACAAAGCTGTAACCCCGCTGCGCCACGGTGACGATGTAGCGCTGACCGGCCTGACCATCGCCGAGTGCCTTGCGCAAGGCGGCCATGTGCACGCGCAAATTGATGTCTTCGACAACGCTGTCCGGCCACACTCCGGCCATCAACGCCTGCTTGCTTACCACTTCGCCAGCGTGCGCCAGCAAAATCAGGAGAATGTCCATGGCCCGGCGACCCAGCCGCAACGGTTGCTCACCCTCAAGCACCAGCCGTTGTGCCGGGTAAATCCGATAAGGGCCGAAGCCGATGGCCTGATTTGACGGAAGACTCAACCACTCACTCCTGCGGTGCTGCAGCGGACAGGACGAAACAGCACTGGGCGAGCGCGCAGGGCGTCTGTTTCGCGGTGTCCGGGCATAATCCTCAGGTTTGAGCATCGGTGCAACGGCTGGTGTGAGTGGTGGGTTCAAAACTTCATGACAGTGGGCGAGGACTTCTCGGTTCACGCATGACCTGGCAGCGCCAGGCGAACGGGTTGATCCCTTCGCTGCGAGTAAAAATATGGCAGAAGTGCGCTTGATCGCAGAAACCGCATTCCAGGCTGATTTGCGTCAGGCTCAAGTCGGTGTGCTGGATCAGCAGTTTGGCGCGGGCGAGGCGTTGGCTGCGTATCCAGTCTTGTGGCGACACGCCGGTGCTGCACTTGAAGGCTCGCGAAAAATGACTGCGCGACAACGAGCAGGCCTGCGCCAGTTCGGTGACTTCCAGACTTTCGCCGAGACGGTCGAGGATCATTTGCTTGACCCGCCGCACCCGTTGCGGGCTGAGGCCACCGGTGCGTGGCACGACGGGTTCGCAGGCAGGGGCGAGGGCGACGGTTTGCAGAGAGTGAGCCATGGCCAGGATCCGTGTCGGTGGGGAACGCACACTCGGCGCTTTCCCTCAGGTCAAAAAACAACGCTGCGCAGGCCACCGATTGTTGTGCGCGGGCTGGCCGCTGACGAGTTAATCGTTGTTAATTCGCTTAACAGACCCGCGCTGCAAGGGCTGTTGATCGAGTAAAGTGCGTAGCACTTGCGTCTGGCTGGCCATACAAGGAAATCGAGCCCATGAACCGTAACGATCTGCGCCGCGTCGACATGAATCTGCTGGTGATCTTCGAAGCGCTGATGTTCGAAAAGAACCTGACCCGCGTGGCCGAAAAACTGTTCATGGGCCAACCCGCCGTCAGCGCCGCGTTAGGCCGTTTGCGCGATCTGTTCGATGATCCGTTGCTGCTGCGCAACGGTCGCGCCATGGAGCCGACGGCGCGCGCGCTCGACATTCTCAAAGAACTGCAACCGGCCATGGACGTGATCTCCGGTGCCGTCAGCCGCGCCAAGGAATTCGAGCCAGCAAGCAGCTGCGATGTGTTCCGGATCGGCTTGTCGGACGACGCGGAATTTGGCCTGTTCCCGCCGTTGTTGCGTCAGCTTCAGGAAGAGGCACCGGGCATCGTCGTCGTGGTGCGCCGCGCCAACTACCTGCTGATGCCGGCGCTGCTGGCGTCCGGCGAAATCTCCGTCGGCGTCAGTTACACCACCGACCTGCCGGCCAACGCCAAACGCAAAAAACTCCGCGACATCCCCTGCAAAGTCCTGCGCGGCGACGATCGCCCAGGCCCGCTGACGCTCGACGAATACTGCGCCCGCCCGCACGCGATGGTCTCGTTCTCCGGCGACTTGAGCGGCAACATTGACCTCGACCTGGCCAAACTCGGCCGCAGCCGCCGCGTCGTGCTCGGCGTGCCACAGTTCAGTGGGTTGCGCGCGTTGCTGGCGGGTACAGAAATGATCGCCACCGTGCCCGATTATGCGGCGTGTGCATTGGTTGAAGGCTGTGCGTTGCGTGCCGAAGACCCGCCGTTTCCGATCGATGCGGCGCAGTTGTCGATGGCGTGGAGCGGGGTGCATGACAACGATCCGGCGGAGAAGTGGTTGCGGTCGCGGATCAGTCAGTTCATGGCGGCGCCGCTGGATATCCCAACGGTCTGACTCCTTCCGCCGATCTCACAAACAACAAAAATCCCCTGTGGGAGCGAGCCTGCTCGCGAAAGCGGTGTGTCAGTCAAAGCATTTATCGACTGCCCCGACGCCTTCGCGAGCAGGCTCGCTCCCACATTGGCATCTGCGTGATGCTTCAGTTTTTGGTGTTTTAAACACCGCTGTTTAAGCAACACCAGCAGACACTCTTTCAGGCTACGCAACCTTGCGCCTTTGCCTACAGCTAAGACAGAATCCGCCGGCTTGTGCGCTCTGGAGCCGGGTTCTATTGTGGGTCGGTCACTGACACCAGTGATCGGGTCTCGCAGCCCGCATATCTCTAGACGCACAACATCTTCCATCGTCGAACACTCATCTGTTCGTTTTTGTAATGGCGGCTGTACGTGGGAGACCTTCGGGTCTGCCGGTTCTAGAGTCCCGGTCTGCGACCCGCGTATAGCTGCCACCTTAATTCGTCTCGCAGCGAATCGTGGCAGCTCCATCGACTCTAGGAGCAACATCCATGTTCAAAATCACACCAAACCCACCAGACATCGATCCCACGTCCCCCTACGCATCCATCGATTCCAGAAAACTCCACCAAGCCGCCGACCGCGCCCTCGACCATTACCTTTGCCCACCCGGCTCTACGCCGCCTCCACGTAAAACCCGTGGGATGTACGCCGTCACCGCCGACACCAAAAACGAAGATCTTCTGACCGACGCCAGCGAAACCCTCGCCTCGGCCAAAACCATTGCCCAAGACGTCGCCCACCTCTTGCCCGCCGCGCAGCGCCGGGCATTGTTGGGGATAGCGCAGTTGATCATGCTCGGCGAGCTCGCGGTGAATCGGGTGCTGGATAACCTCAATCCACCTGCCTGAACACATCCCCTGTGGGAGCGGGCTTGCTCGCGAAGGCGGTGTGTCATTCAAAGTATTTTTCGACTGGCCCGACGCCTTCGCGAGCAAGCCCGCTCCCACAGGGTTTTGCGGTGTGCTGAATATCTCGGCACGCTGGTGAACTGAGCACACCCGTTCAATTTTTCCCTTCCCGGCATCGGCATTATTCAGGTCGATGAAGTTTCCAGGATGGGGTCATGAACGCTTTGCAACGCGATGAACGGGCGCGCGACGTCGGTTTGCTGTTTCTGCGGGTCAGCGGCGGGTTGTTTTTGCTGTGGGTACACGGCTTGCCCAAGCTGCTGGATTTCAGCGCGCAATTGCAGCTGATCGAAGATCCGTTCCACCTCGGATCGCACCTCACCCTGATGCTGGCGATCTTCGCCGAAGTCGTCTGTCCGCTACTGATCGTCGCCGGGGTACTGGCGCGATTGGCCTGTGTGCCTATTCTCTTTGTTCTGCTGGTGGCGTTGTTGGTCGTGCATCCGCAATGGAGTGTGGCCGAGGGGCAGTTCGGCTGGTTGCTGTTGATCCTGTTTGCCACTGTGTTTATCGCCGGGCCGGGACGGCTGGCGCTCAATGTCCGTTTGCCCGGAGTGCTGCGTTATGCCTGAAGTCCTGAGTCCAAAAGCACCGGGGTCTGATGAGACCGTGACGCTGATCGTCAAGCACCGGGTCAAGGCCGGGTTTGAGGCGGCGTATGAAGCCTGGCTGCGCAATATCGTGCGGGTGGCGGGGCAGCGGGAAGGGCACTTGGGGGTTGATGTTGTGCGCGGTAAACGTGCCGGCCTCGATTTCTACACCTGCGTGCTGCGCTTTTGCTCCACCGACGCGATGCAATCGTGGCTGGAATCGCCGCAGCGTCAGGCGCTGGTCGATGAAGCTGCGCCGATGCTTGCCGATGGCGACCAGACCGAAGTCGCGCCGGTCAACGAGTTCTGGTTCTCGCCGCTGGCCGAAGCCGCTTCGCCACCGCCGCGCTGGAAACAAGCGGTGATCACGCTGCTGGTGATTCTGCCGCACACCTTGCTGGTGCCGCTGATCTGGGGGCCGCTGCTCAGATTGCATCCGCTGCTTTCCAACTACGTGGTTGCCACGTTCCTGATCACTCTGACCATCGTCGTGTCGGTGGTGTACGTGTTCATGCCGCGCGTCACTCGCTTGTTCGCGCCGTGGCTCGAAGCCAGTCAGGCCCATGAACACCTCGATTCCCAAGAAACCTCGCCACGCTGAGCGCGCGGGGTTTGCTTCTTTTTACTTTGCTTGAGGAACTGCGATGAGCGCCGATCTGATTCTGTTCAATGGCCAATTTCATACCGTAGACCACACCAAACCGCTGGCCAGTGCCGTGGCGATTACCGATGGCCGTTTCGTGGTCGTCGGCAACGACAACCAGGCCATGGCCCTGCGCGGGCCGAACACGCAAGTGGTCGATATGCACGGCCGCTGCGTGATCCCCGGACTCAACGACTCGCACTTGCACTTGATCCGTGGCGGTTTGAACTACAACCTCGAACTGCGCTGGGAAGGCGTACCGTCGTTGGCCGACGCGCTGCGCATGCTCAAGGATCAGGCTGACCGCACGCCGACTCCGCAATGGGTGCGCGTGGTCGGTGGCTGGAACGAATTCCAGTTCGCCGAAAAACGCATGCCGACCCTTGAAGAAATCAACCAGGCCGCACCGGACACACCGGTGTTCATCCTGCATTTGTATGACCGCGCGCTGCTCAACCGCGCCGCGCTGCGTGTCGCCGGTTACACCCGCGACACGCCGAACCCGCCGGGTGGCGAGATCGTTCGCGACAGCAATGGCAACCCGACCGGCATGCTGGTCGCGCGGCCGAACGCGATGATTCTCTATTCGACGCTGGCCAAAGGGCCGAAGCTGCCGCTGGAGTATCAGGTCAACTCGACCCGCCAGTTCATGCGCGAACTCAATCGCCTCGGCCTGACCAGCGCGATCGATGCTGGCGGCGGTTTCCAGAACTACCCGGACGATTATCAAGTCATCGAGCAACTGGCCAAAGACGACCAGTTGACCGTGCGCATCGCCTACAACCTGTTCACCCAGAAACCGAAAGAAGAACTGAGCGATTTCCAGAACTGGACTGGCAGCGTCAAGTTGCATCAGGGCGACGACTACCTGCGCCACAACGGCGCCGGCGAGATGCTGGTGTTCTCCGCAGCGGACTTCGAAGACTTCCTCGAACCGCGCCCGGATCTGCCGCAGACCATGGAAGAAGAGTTGGAACCGGTGGTGCGCCACCTGGTTGAACAGCGCTGGCCGTTCCGTTTGCACGCGACGTACAACGAATCGATCAGCCGCATGCTCGACGTGTTCGAGAAGGTCAATCGCGACATTCCTTTCAACGGTTTGCCATGGTTCTTCGACCACGCGGAAACCATCACCCCGCAGAACATCGAGCGGGTGAAAGCGCTGGGCGGCGGCATTGCGATTCAGGATCGCATGGCGTTTCAGGGCGAATATTTCGTCGACCGTTATGGCAAGCAAGCCGCCGAAGCGACCCCACCGATCAAACGCATGCTTGCCGAAGGTGTCCCGGTCGGCGCGGGTACCGATGCGACGCGGGTTTCCAGCTACAACCCGTGGACGTCGCTGTACTGGATGGTCAGCGGCCGCACCGTCGGCGGGCTGGCGCTGTACGAAGAAGGTCTGCCGCGCACCACCGCGCTGGAACTGTTCACCCACGGCAGCGCCTGGTTCTCCTCGGAGCAGGGCAAGAAAGGCCAGATCAAGGTCGGGCAACTGGCGGATCTGGCGGCGTTGAGTGCGGACTTTTTCCATGTCGAGGAAGAAGCGATCAAGTGGATCGAGTCGGTACTGACCGTGGTCGGCGGCAAGATTGTTTACGCCGCTGGTGACTTTGAAGACCTCGGGCCGCGCTCGATTCCGGTGCTGCCGGACTGGTCGCCGGTGGTCAAAGTCCCGGGCCACTGGCGGCCGAATTCGCCGTTGCAGGCGCAGGTTCACCAGTGCAGCGGCCCTTGCGCCGTGCACACCCACAGCCATGAAAAGGCGCGGATGTCGAACGCGCCGGTCAGCGACTTTGCCGGGTTCTGGGGCGCGTTCGGCTGCTCCTGCTTCGCTTTCTGATTTCCTCTGAAGCGCCGGCCATCCGGTCGGCGCTCAACGCTTCATCCATCCGTCCATCAGGAGTTTTCCCATGAGCGTTCCTTACACACGTCTGAACAAAGATGATGCGGTTGTACTGCTGGTCGATCACCAGACCGGCCTGATCTCGCTGGTACAGGATTTCACCCCGAACGAATTCAAGAACAACGTGCTGGCGCTGGGCGACATCGCCAAGTTCTTCAAACTGCCGACGATCCTCACCACCAGTTTCGACGCCGGCCCGAACGGCCCGATCGTGCCTGAACTGCGCGAGCAGTTTCCGGATGCGCCGTTCATTCAGCGTCCGGGGCAGATCAATGCGTGGGACAACGAAGACTTCGTCAAAGCGATCAAGGCGACCGGTCGCAAGCAACTGATCATCGCTGGTGTGGTGACTGATGTTTGCGTGGCGTTCCCGACCTTGTCGGCGATTGCCGAAGGGTACGAAGTGTTTGTCGTGACTGACTCGTCGGGCACCTTCAACACCACCGTGCAGCAGGCGGCGTGGGCGCGGATGTCGGCGGCGGGTGCACACCTGTTGAACTGGTTCTCGGTGGCGTGCGAGCTGCAGGGGGATTGGCGCAATGACATGGAAGGTTTGGCGCACTTGCTGTCGGAGCGTTTGCCGAACTATCGCAATTTGATCAACAGCTATACCAAGTTCACCGCCAAGTAATTTGGTGAGCGCTGGAAGAGCCCCTCACCCTAACCCTCTCCCGGAGGGAGAGGGGACTGACCGAGGGGTTCTTGCGAGGTACGCCGACGTGCAATACCGAGTCGAACTCAAGTTTTGAAGCCCACCTCGATCGGCTCCCTTTCCCCTCTCCCTGAGGGAGAGGGGACTGACCGAGTGGGTCTTGCGAGGCACGCCGACCTGCAATACCGAGCCGAACTTCAATTTTGACAAGCTTGAAGATCGGCTCCCTTTCCCCTCGCCCCCTTGGGGGAGAGGGCTGGGGTGAGGGGGTAGGCTCTTGATCTTAAAAATCTACGCCTCAACGCTTCTGCAACCACCCCAAAAACCCGCCTTTCCGCACCGCCACCGGTTTAGCCATCAACGCGAGGCGACTGTTCTGTTGACGTACCGCCTGCAATTTATTCAACGCCCGACCCACCTCCGTCCGCTGTTCCATGCACTGACGAGTGAGGTTCTTGTCGAGACGATAAATGATGCTCGACGTCAGCGCGGTAAACGTAGCCTGCGACGGCGTATCAGCCAGAATACTCTGCTCACCCATGACCTCACTCGGGCCCATGCGCCCGGCTTCAGCCTGCTCATTACCATCCGGCACCGTCGCACTGACCACCCCCGTGGCAATCAGGAACAGACTGTCCGGTACTTCATCCAGCCCCAGCACCACCTGGCCTGCTGTGTACTGCTGAGCGACCATCGATTCCGCCAGACGATCACGCTCTTCACTGCTCAGCGAGCGGAAGATTTTCACTTCATCAAGCAACGCACGTGCGCGGGTCGACGGTTCGATCACGCCGTCCGGATGCCGCGAAATCCCTGCTGCTTCGAGATGCCGGTGGGCGAGGTCGAACAGTTGATTGCGTACTTCGCCTTTCTTGCCCAACTCAGCAATGAAACCGCTGGCGACGTATTCCGACATGGTTTCGCCGGCCTCTTTCAGCACGGCTTTTGGCGCCGGACTCAGCAACAGCGAGCTGCTGCCTTGCAGCGTACGATCCAGTGCATCGAGCACCCGGCGCGGACGAATGTGATTGGGCACCTGAATGCTGATCGACACGCCGTGCATGTTATTCGGGCGGCTGAGGTTGACGATCTTCGCCTTCGCCGCTACCGAGTTGGGCACGACAGCCATGGTGCCGGCGCTGGTCAGCAGATGCGTGGCACGCCAGTCGATGTCGAAGACCTTGCCTTCGACGCCGTCGATCATCACCAGATCATCGACCTGATAAGGCTTGGTGGTGTTGAGGACGATCCCGGAAAACACATCGGCCAAGGTACTTTGCAGCGCCAGACCGACGACGATGGCGACGACGCCGGAGGTCGCCAGCAAGCCTTTGACCGGCAGTTCCAGCACGTAACCGGCGGCGGCAACGATGGCCACGAGAAACACCAGCGCGCCGATGACATCCTGCAGCAAACGACCGCTGTGGCCGATGCGGCGCATCAGCGCCAGGCCGATCACTTCGGTCAAAACCCGTGCGGCGTACAGCCACCAGAGAATTCCCAACGCCGTTGCACCCAGTTGCGCGACGCGGTCTTCGGCGAACAGCGGGGCTTGCAGCGGGCTGACACCGGCGTTGATCACCAGCGCGGTGAAGGCCAGAAACAGCGCCAACCGCACAGCCACTCTTGGCGCACGATGGGTGAAAGGCGTGAAGTGCCAGAGCACCGCGTCGAGCAGCAGCAGGGCGGCGCTCAGGGACAGCAGGTGGGTGTAGAAGAATGTCATGACCGAAGCTCCGCGGTGCTTGCCAGTAAAAAGATCGCAGCCTGCGGCAGCTCCTACAGAAGATTGCATTGCAATGTAGGAGCTGCCGCAGGCTGCGATCTTTTGTTTTTAAGGATTCAGATGAGTCTTCAACTCAGCCGCCGCCTGACGCACCGCTGCCTTCACCTCAGGAATCTGGCTCAGCGGGTTGAGCAGACCAAAGTCATGAATCATCCCGTTGTAACGCACCGAGGTCACCGCCACGCCGGCCGCATCGAGGTGACGCGCATAGCCTTCGCCTTCATCACGCAGCACGTCGAACTCGGCGGTCTGCACCAGTGCAGCAGGCAAGCCTTTGAGCTGTTCGGCGCTGGCGTTCAGCGGCGAAGCATGAATCTGCGCGCGCTCGGCGGGGTTGGTGGTGTAGTTGTCCCAGAACCACTGCATCATGCCTTTGGTGAGGAAATGGCCCTCGGCAAATTGTTGGTACGAACCGTCGTCAAACTGCGCGTTGGTCACCGGCCACATCAACAGCTGGAAGCGCAGTGCCGGGGTTTTCTGTTCCTTGGCCATCAACGCCACAACCGCCGCCATGTTGCCGCCGACGCTGTTGCCGGCCACCGCCAGACGCTTGCCGTCGACACCGATGTCCTTGCCGTGCTCAGCCACCCATTTTGTCGCGGCGTACGCCTGATTGATCGCGGTCGGGTACTGCGCTTCCGGCGACGGTGTGTAATCGACGTACACCGCGACAGCGCCCGAGTCCACCACCAGGTCACGAATCAAGCGTTGGTGCGTCGGGAAATCACCGAGTACCCAGCCGCCACCGTGGAAGAACATGAACACCGGCAACTCGCCTTTGACCTTGGCCGGACGCACCACTTTCAGGTTGATCGTCTGGCCGTCGACCTTGATTGCTTTGTCGCTGACTTCAACACCGGACAAGTCGACTTTCACCGAAGCCTGCGCACCGGTCAGCACCGCACGGGCATCCTTCGGGCTGAGTTGCTCAAGGGGTTTGCCACCGCCAGCGGCGAGGGCGTTGAGGAAGGCCTGGGTGTTGTGTTCGACACCGGAGGTTCCGGCGGCGAACGCGTTGCCGATGGACAGGGCGAGGAGGGAAGCGGCGAGGGTCTGTTTAATGTTCATGTTCAATTCCATTTTCGAATGTGTGATGTAGGAGCTGCCGCAGGCTGCGATCTTTTGATCCTGTTTTTGCCTTTTACCCGCGTCACCGCAGATCAAGATCAAAAGATCGCAGCCTGCGGCAGCTCCTGCGTGTTCAGGGTTGTTTTCAAACCGTGAGCACAGATTAATGAGCTGCTCGAAAGTGAAAAAGCGGCTATAAAGCGTTTAACTGTCCACCAGAGAGTGACAATGAACCCGTTCGAAGACATGCGTATTTTTTGCCAGGTCATGGACTCCGGCAGCTTCACCGCCGCGGCTGATCAGTTGGGCTTGTCCAAGCAGTTCGTCAGCCGGCGTTTAATGCAGTTGGAAGAACGCCTCGGCGTGCGGTTGTTGAATCGCTCGACCCGGCGCCTCGACGTCACACCGTTGGGCCAGAGCTATTACGAGTCGGCATTGCGCCTGTTGGGCGAAGTCGAACAGGTCGAGCAGGGCATCGCCGGGCAGACCGCCGAGCCGCGCGGGACGATTCGCGTGAGCGCGCCGCTGTCGTTTGCCGTCGCGCACCTCGGTTGTCTGCTGCCGATGTTTTTGCAGCGTTATCGCGAGGTCACGGTCGAGGTGGATCTGAGTGATCGGCCGGTTGATCTGCTCGGCGAAGGCTACGATCTGGCGCTGCGCATTGGCGTACTCGAAGACTCAACCCTGATCGCCCGGCGTATCGCGTCGATCGAACGGGTGTATTGCGCCAGCCCGGCGTATCTTGCTGAACGCGGTACACCGCTCAAACCCGAAGAGCTGCTCAACCACGATTGCCTGCCTTATGGTCACGGGCGCTCGGTGCAATGGCGCTTCAACGCGGCGCAGGGTAAGCCGATATTGGTCAATGTCACCGGGCGTATGCGCGTGAATAACGGTGAGTTGTTGAGGGATGCGGCGGTGCAGGGGATGGGGATTACCTACCTGCCAACGTTCATTGTCGGCGCGGCGTTGAAGGACGGTCGCCTGCTGCCGGTGCTCGATGATCTGCGCCCGGAGCCTCTGACGTTGTCGGCGGTGTACCCGCAGCATCGTCAGGCTTCACGCCCGGTGCAGGCGTTGGTCGAGTTCCTGCGCGAACGCCTGAACCAGAGCAACATCGCGCTCTGAATGCTGCGTCAATAAGCGCGATTATTGATTGGCCGCGAGCAGGCGTTGGTCAACGCTGAGGATCGCGTCAACCATCGCCCGCGCTGCCGGGGTCATGGAGTAGCCGACGCGGCTGACGATGCCGTAACCGAGTTGCAGCGCCGGGTCGTTGCGCGGCACATCGGTGAATTCCAGCAAATGAATCAGCCCTTGATCGACCTGCTCCCGCAGTGCCTCAAGCGTCGCCAGACCAATCGCATCAGAGCGCAACACCACCCGTTGAATCGCATCAAACTGCGCACATTCCACGCTCGGATTGAAATCCGGTTCACCCAAAATATCCGCGAGGATCTTGCGAATCATCGGCGGAATCCGCGTGCCCACCACTGGATAATCCAGCAGCGCGCGCAACTTCAAACCCTTCTGTCCGGCCAGCGGATGCCCGGCCCGACAGAAAAAGCGTCCCGGTCGCGTGCGCAGCAACTGCACGTGATACTGCGGATCGCCGACGAAATAGCGCGCATCCGCCACCAGAAATTCGATCTGCTGCTCACGCAACCACAGCGACAATTGCTGCCAGTCACCCTGATGAAAACGCGTGCGAATCGCCGGGTGCGCCTGAATGAATTCCGCCAGCGCTTCCGGCACCAGCACCTGCGCCGGATACGGCCCGCAACCGAATTGCAGTTCGCCTCCGGTGAGGCCGTTGTACTGGGTCAATTCGTTGTGCAACGCCTGACTGCCGGCAAGCAAACGCCGCGCATGCTGCAACACCAGTTCACCCTGGCCGGTGAGGCGAAACTCACGGCTGCTGCGCTCGACCAGTTCGCAATCGAGGTCACGTTCCAGCGTCTGAATGCTACGGCTGAACGCCGGTTGGCTGAGGTTGATCGCTTCCGCCGCGCGGCCAAAGTTGCGGTAGTCGGCGAGGGCCACGAGGTGGCGAAGCTGGCGTAAATCCATCATGCGTCTCCTGCATTTTGCGGATACTTTTAATGCATTGGATCGATAGCACGTTGGCTGGCATAAGTACACGCCTGTCCCTCGGTAAACGTCGCCATGTCGCATCCCATGTTCGCTTCCAGCGCTTTCACCCGCACCATTCTCGGCCACGCCGAACAGTCCGGCCTGTGCCCGCAAACCCTGCTGGCACGGGCCGGAATCTGCGCATCGGCTCTCGACGGTCACGACCAGCAAATCCCTGCGCACGCGGTCGAGAAACTATGGCTTGAATGCGAGCAGGCCGGGGCTGCGCCGACGTTCGGTTGTGAATTGGTCAACGGTCTGGCGACCACGTGTCTGCAAGGCCTGAACATTCTGCTCGACTCGGCACCGACGTTGCGCGCCAGCCTCGATTGCTTTGTTGCGTTTGCGCCGCGCGTGACCAATTACGTCGCGGTCGAGTTGCAGGAGCCCGGCGATGACGCGCATTTGCACCTGCGTCCGGTGCAAGGCCAGGCCCATCACTTCGGCCTCGATGCAGCAACGATTACCTTGGTGCGCAACATCGCCCGGCGATTGGGCAAGACGCCCGACGCAGTGTTCGTCAGCGTCACCTTGTGCCCAGCGCAAGCCGCCGGACACTGGCTGCACAACAACGGCATTCGTGTTGAACAAGGCGCTCATCCGCGCCTGACTCTGAAGCGCTCAACCCTCGAAGAACCACTGCTCGGCGCCAATCCGTTTCTGCACCAGAGCATGCTTCGCCATTGGCAAACCGAATCCTCCGCGCCGAGTCGCAACGACAGCCTGGAGCTGGCGCGGCACTGGCTGACCGCTGGCGATCAACCGATCGAACGCATCGCCGAACGCCTCGGTTATCGCCAGCCGAGCAACTTTATTCGCGCCTTCCGCAAACAATTCGGCATCACGCCGAAGCAGTTCCGCCTCAATCCGCTGTAAGCACGCCGATGATTGGTTTTTGTCAGCCATCGCTTGTGTGTCAGTGCTGAGGGTTGGGCACCGTGTCAGTGCTGAGCAAACCTGACCGGAGCCCAATAATGATAAGAAAAAGCTCGGTTACGCCCCAAGTCCGTCCGCGACTTGCCCGGCGTGGCCACCCCCGTGCGCAACCCTTGACCCTGGCGATTCTCGCCGCACTGTCGAGCCCCGGCTACGCCACCAGTTTCGACCTCAACGAAGACTGGAGCCTGTCGACCAAAACCACCCTGACCCTGGGCAGCAGTTGGTCTACGCAGAACCCCGACAAAAGCCTGATGACCCGTGCCAACGCCTTGCAAGCACAAGGCGTGCGCGCCAATGGCACCAGCGTCAGCGCCGACGATAACCGGCTGAACTTCGAGAAGGGCGATCCGATCTCGCAGAACTTCAAAGGCCTGACCGATTTCAGTCTCGATGGCCAAGGGCAGGGCGCGTTCATTCGTTTCAAATACTGGTACGACCACGCCTACGAAACCCGCAATGGCCGCTTCAAGGATTTCGACGATTCGGGTTGGGATGACCTGAGCAAGTTTCAGGGTTTCAAAACCCTCGACGCCTACGTCTGGAAAGACTTCCAGATCGCCGATCACCCGCTGAACGTCAAGGTCGGCAATCAGGTGTTGTCGTGGGGCGAATCGCTGCTGATCCAGAACGGCATCAACGTGATCAACCCGTTGGACATTTCCGCCTTCAACCGTCCCGGGGTGGAAATCAAAGAAGGCCAGTTGCCGGTGGAGATGATCTCGTTCAGCTTCGGCCTGTCCGACACCCTCAACCTCGAAGGTTTTTATCAGTACAACTGGCGCGAAAGCGCACTCGACGGTTGCGGGACTTTTTTCGCTTCCAGCGATGCGATCCAGAAGGGTTGCGGGCCGCTGTACCTGAGCCAGGTGCAGACCGATCAGCAGATGCAAGCCGCCGGTTTATACGCCTATTCGCGCGGCAACGAGTCGCCGTCGGACAACGGCCAGTTCGGCTTTGCCTTGCGCAATATGATCCCGGCGCTGAACGATGCCGAAGCGGCGATCTACTACATCAACTATCACTCGCGGCTGCCGTATTTCACCCTCGATGCGCGCAACACCTCGCTGCCCGGCACCTTTCCCGGCGGTATTCAGGCGCCGAGCTATGCCGCAGCGTTTCCGGAAAATATTCACCTGTATGGCATCAGCCTCAACGGTGTTGAGCCGATCAGCGGCATCTCGCTCGCGGGCGAGTTGAGCTATCGGCCGAACATGCCGCTGGCGATCAATGCGCCGGACATCAACGTCGCGGTGATCTCCGGGCCGGGCGGCAATTCTTGGGTCGATCTGCCGCCGGGTTTCAATACCAATGCCGGCAGCCGTTACGACGGCTGGGTGCGCAAAGGCGTGTGGCAGATGACCGGTTCGGCGACGCAGGCCTTCGACAACATCCTCGGCGCGACGCGTTTGAGTCTGTTCGGCGAAGCGGGCGTCGTACACATCGACGACCTCGGCGACGAACGTCTGGGCCGCAACGCCGCGTTCGGTCGCAGCGCCCCGCGCAATGGCTCCGCGTGCAACACCGTGGCGTCGGGCGTGACCAATCAGTACTGCACCGACAAAGGTTTCGCCACCGAGTGGTCGTGGGGTTATCGCCTGCGCGCGAGTCTTGAATACAGCGACGTGTTGCCGGGGATCAATCTGATTCCGGCAGTCAACTGGCGCCATGACGTCTCGGGCTATTCCTACGATCCGCAAGGACCGTTTCAGGAAGGCCAGCAAGCCCTCGGCCTCAGCCTGACCGGCGTCTACATGAACGATTACAGCGTTGAACTGGCTTACAACACGTTCTTCGGTTCCAACGATTACAGCACCCTCGATGACCGCGATTTTGCCTCGGTCAGCTTCAAGGCCGACTTTTAAGGAGAACCCTCATGCGACTGCAATTGTGTGTACTGGCGCTGGCCTGCAGCGTTGGTCTGGCGCAAGCCAAAGGTAACGATCCGGCACCGCTGGGTAAAACCCTGACGCCGATGGGCTCGGAAATGGCCGCGAATGCCGACGGCAGTATTCCGGCGTGGAGCGGTGGCCTGGCGAGCAACGCCGGCACCGTCGACAGCAAGGGCAGTTACAGCGATCCGTATGCGGCGGAAAAACCGTTGTTCACCGTCACCGCGCAGAATCTTGCGCAGTATCAGAAGTTTCTCAGCCCCGGGCAGATCGCGTTGTTCAAGCGCTACCCGGACAGCTACAAGATGAACATCTACCCGACTCATCGCAGCGCCAATCTGCCTAAAGATGTGTTGGAACAAAGTCGCGGCAACGTCGCGAAAACCAGCATGGCTGACGGCGGCAACGGCTTGCACGACTATGCGCGCGGCATTCCATTCCCGCTGCCGACCGAAGGTCTGGAAGTGATGTGGAACCACATGACCCGCTATCGCGGCGGCAGTTACGAACGCATCAGCAGCTCGGCTCTGGTGCGCGAAAACGGCGCGACCAGTTATGTGCGCAACCAGTCGCTGATCAACTTTGCCGACACGGTTTCCGGGCTGGAACCGGGCGCCAACACGCTGTTCCTGTTCAAGAGCCGCGTGCTCGAGCCGGCGCGTTTGTCCGGTGAAGCGGTGCTGGTGCACGAACCGATCGACCAGGTCGCCGAGCCGCGTTCGGCCTGGCAATACCTGCCGGGGCAACGCCGGGTGCGTCGCGCGCCGATGATCGCTTACGACAACAGCGCGCGCTACAGCAACGGCCTGATCACCGCCGACAACATCGACGGCTACAACGGCGCGCCCGATCGTTTCGACTGGAAACTGATTGGCAAACAGGAGCTGTTCATCCCTTACAACAGCTACAAGATCGGCAGCCACGCGCTCAAATACGACGAGGTGATCAAGCCCAATCACATCAATCAGGATCTGGCGCGCTACGAGAAACATCGGGTGTGGGTGGTGGAAGCCACGCTCAAGCCAAACGCCCGGCACATCTACGCCAAACGCCGGTTTTATGTGGACGAAGACAGTTGGCAGATTGCTCAGTCCGATCAATACGACAGCCGTGGCGAGTTGTGGCGCAGCGGTGAATTGCACGCGATTCAGCAGTACGACCATGGCTTCACCTACAACGTGCTGGAGACGTCCTACGACCTGATTGCCGGGCGCTATTACGCCGGCGGCCTGGCCAACGAAGAGACCCAGCCAATGCGCGTCGGGTTCGCGGCAAAGACCGACGACTACACCCCGTCGGATCTGCGGCGTTGGGCTAAATAACCAACACCACCACGATCCCTTGTAGGAGCTGAGCTTGCTCGCGAAAGCGGTGTATCAGGCAACATTGATGTCGGATGTGCAGGCCTCTTCGCGGGCAAGCCTTGCTCCTACAGGGATTTGTTTTCTGTCTGGAGATTGTTTATGCGTCACTGGATTTCTGCTCTAGCGGTCGGCGCCAGCCTCGGCACCGTTCACGCCGCTGACCTTGATGTGAGCCAGGCCAAAGCCCTCGCACAAGAGGCTTACGTCTTCGCCTACGCCACCGTCGAACACGACAAAGTGCTCACCGCGATCAATGCCAAACTGCCGTTCAATCGCCTCTACAGCGAACCGCGTCTGCTCGGCCCGCAAGACAACAAAGTCGTCTCGCCGAACAACGACACCTTCTATTCCCGCGCCTTGCTCGACCTGCGCGCCGAGCCGATGGTGCTGCAAGTGCCGGCGATCGAGGATCGCTACTACAGCTTCCAGTTGGTCGACCTGCGTACCGACAACCTCGACTACATCGGCACCCGCGCCACCGGCAATCAGGCCGGGCGTTATCTGATCGTCGGGCCGGACTGGAAGAGCGAAGCGCCGACGGGTTTCAACGGCGTGATTCGTTCGCCAAGTCGCGTGGTGTTTTTGCTCGGTCGCACCGAAGTCAAAGGCGAGGCCGATCAAAAAGACGCCGCCAAAGTGCTGATGGGTTATGCCCTGCAACCGTTGTCCCGCGCCACCAACAGCGCAGCACCCGACGCACCTGCGCCGCTGCAGTTACCGGCGTATCTGGACACCAAACACGGCGAAGCGCAGGCCCTGTTCAACACCTTTAATGCTTTGGTGCCGTTGCATCAATGGACGCCCAGCGAGCAGGCCAAACTCGCTCGATTCGCCGCGATTGGCGTTCTGCCCGGCACCGCGTTCGCCCCGGCCGATACCCTTCGCCAAGCCATCGCAGAAGGCGCTGAAGCCGGCCGCGCGCAGGTTCGCATCGCCTCCAGCCAACTGTCGAAAGAACAGAACGGCTGGTTTCCATCACCGACCAACATCGGCAAATTCGCCGACGATGACCTGACCCGCGCGGCCGTCGCCTGGCGCTACATCTACGCCAACGACGCGGTCGAAGCGGTTTACCCGATGGCCCTGCACGATGCCGAAGGCCAGTCGCTCGACGGTCGCCAGACCTATCGCCTGCATTTCCCCGCCGGGCAGTTACCGCCGGTGAACGCCTTTTGGTCACTGACCCTGTACGACGGCAAAACCCAATTGCTCGCGAGCAATGCCATCGGGCGTTACGCCTTGGGCGATCGCAGCGCCGATTTACACTACGACGCCGACGGCGGCCTCACGCTGTTGTTGCAAGCGGACGCACCGGCACAGGCCGAGCAAGGCAACTGGCTGCCGACACCACAGGGCCCGTTCAACCTGCTGCTGCGTTTGTACCTGCCGAAAGCCGCTGCGCTGGATGGCAGTTATCAGTTGCCGACGATTGCGAGGGTCGAGCCATGAGTCTGACGATCAATCGTCGCCAGATGTTGGGCGGCATGAGTGTGCTCGGAGGCGGGCTGATGATGCCGCGCTGGTTGCTGGCCGATGAAACCCACGCGGTGGTGCAGGAGGCGTGGATTTACGCTTTTCCGATGCTGATGCATTACCAGACGATGGAGAAACAACTGCTTGATCCGAGCGCGGCGGAGTACGTCGGCGGCTTTAATCGTTTCCGCCATTACAGCCAGCTCTACACCCCGGCCAATCGCGAAATCGTCACGCCGAACAACGACACGCCTTACTCCTGGGCCTGGCTCGATCTGCGCAGCGAGCCGCAAGTGTTGAGCGTGCCGGCGGTGGATGCCGATCGCTATTACGTGCATCAACTGGTCGATCAGTACACGCATAACTTTGCCTATGTCGGCGTGCTCAGCACCGGACGCGAGGCGGGTGATTATCTGATCGCCGGGCCGAACTGGCAGGGGCCGACGCCGAAGGGCATCAAAGCGGTGCTGCGCAGTGAAACCGAGATCGTCATGCTGCTCGGGCGTACCGGGTTGAAGAACGCCGACGACATGCCAGCAGTGCGTGCGTTGCAGCGGCAATACCGTTTGCGTGGGTTGCATGAGTACACCAGCAGCCCGGGCCCGCTGGCCGCGCCGGCGATTGACTGGCCGGCGTGGGACAGCAAAACCGGGTTGGGGCCGTCGTTTATCGCAGTGCTTAATCAGATCCTCGCGCTGTGCCCGACTCAGCCTGCAGAACAAGCATTGCGCGAACGCTTCGCACGGATCGGCATTGTGCCGGGGCAGGCTTTTGACTTCGCCGCGTTGCCGGTCGAAAAGCAGCAAGCGATCGCCGCCGGAATCAAACTGGCGCAAGCGCAACTGCAAGAGAACGCCGCGCAAACACGCTCTACGCTTGGCCTGTTTGGTAACCGTGAGGCAATGCATGGCAATTATCTGAATCGCGCGGTCGGGGCGTATCTGGGGATTTACGGCAACAGTGTTGAGGAGGCGTTTTACACTGGCAGCCGACTGGATAATCAAGGGCAACCGTTGCAGGGCGGCCGGCGTTATCGTCTGCGTTTTGCACCGGGGCAATTGCCGCCGGCCAGCGAGTTCTGGTCGCTGACGTTGTATGACTTGCCGGATCGGCAGTTGGTGGCGAATCCGCTTGATCGGTATTGCTTGAGCAGTCGCGATCAATTGCAGCGCGATGCGGATGGTGGGCTGACGTTGTGGATGCAGGCGAATTCTCCTGGGGCGGGGCAGGAGAGCAATTGGCTGCCGACGCCGCAGAACGGGGCGTTTAACGTGATTTTGCGCTTGTATGGGCCGAAGCAAGAAGTGGTTGAGCAGAAGTGGCGGATGCCGGTGGTTGAGGTGGTTGCTTGATTTTTGTGGTGCCTGGGAGATTTTACCCCCTCACCCCAGCCCTCTCCCCCAAGGGGGGCGAGGGGGAAAGGGAGTCGATCTTTGTGCTTTTCAAAACCTGAGTTCAACTCGATATCCAAAGTCGGCGTAGCTCCAACATCCACCTCGGTCAGTTCCCTCTCCCTCCGGGAGAGGGCTACAGTGAGGGGCTTTTGATCCTGCACTGTGCAGTTCAAAACTTGAGTTCAACTCGATATCCCAAGTCGGCGTATCTCCAACATCCACCTCGGTCAGTCCCCTCTCCCTCCGGGAGAGGGCTACAGTGAGGGGCTTTTGATCCTGCACTGTGCAGTTCAAAACTTGAGTTCAACTCGATATCCCAAGTCGGCGTA
>NZ_JBIVJB010000005.1:119085-141536 GCF_044750025.1 Pseudomonas sp. NPDC088885
TAGCTCCAACATCCACCTCGGTCAGTCCCCTCTCCCTTCGGGAGAGGGCTAGGGTGAGGGGCTTTTGATCCTGCACTGTGCAGTTCAAAACTTGAGTTCAACTCGAAATCCCAAGTCGGCGTACCTCCAACATCCACCTCGGTCAGTTCCCTCTCCCTTTGGGAGAGGGCTAGGGTGAGGGGCTTTTGATCTTAAGGCGTAACGATATTGAACTGCGGCCCAAACGTATCCAGGCTGCCCATCAACTCGCCCAGTTTTTTCCCGTTGCCTTGCAACTTGATCAAGCCTTTTTGCATCGCCGTCGGGAAATCCAGTTGCTTGAGGCTGATCTTCTCCAGCGTGTCTTTGCTTAAACTGACACTCGCATCCGCCGCCGCATTCAGCCCGGCCCGATGCGTCAGCACTCCGTTGCGCAAGGTCAGATTAAAGTCCTTCTGCAAGTCCTCGAACGTCCAGTTCAACGTCAGGTCATGATTCACAGCCTTGTCGCTGTCCAGCCGCACCGCCAGATAATCAAAGAACATTTCCGGGCTCATCGCCCGCACCATGTCCACCGACACCGACGTGCCCGCATGGGGCGGCACGCCGTTGCGCAGTTCCATCGCGCCGGTCAGGTACATGTTGCGCCAGGTGGCGTTCTCGCTTTGATAACCCAATTGCTCCAGCGTTTCGGCCTGCGCTTTGTGCGCGTCGGCGTTGTCCGGCTCGGCGAATAACAACTGATTGCCCAACTGCGCCGCCCAGCGATAGTCACCGCTGGCCATGGCTTTGCGCATTTTATCGAGCACTGCCGCGCCGCCGCCCATGGCTTCGACCGTGCGTTTGGCGGTGTCCACCGGCGGCAGCGGATTGAGGTTGGCCGGGTTGCCGTCGTAGAAACCCATGTAGCGCTGATACACCGCGCGGGTGTTGAAACTCAGCGAACCGTAGTAGCCACGGGTGTACCACTTCTGGTCGAGCGAGCCCGGCAGTTTGGTGATGGTGTCGGCGATTTCCTGTGGCGTCAGGCCCTGATTGAGCAGGTGCAAGGTGCGGTCATTGAGGAACGCGTACATGTCGCGCTGGTCGGCAAGGAACGTGCGAATCCGCTCGCCACCCCAAGTCGGCCAGTTGTGTTGGGCGAACAGCACGTCAGCCTTGTCGCCGTAGCGCGCCAGACTGTCGTCGAGGTACTGCGACCAGGCCTTGGCGTCACGCACTTGCGCGCCGCGCGGGGTGAGGACGTTGTGCATCATTTGCGTGGCGTTTTCGGCCATGCACAGGGCTTTCAACTCCGGCAGATACATGTTCATTTCCGCCGGCGCTTCGGTGCCCGGCGTCAGCTGGAACTCAAATTGAATGCCGGCGATGGTGCGGGTCTCCAGCTCCTTGGCGATCAAATCGGTCGGCGGGATCAGCGTGACCGTGCCGCCGGTTGGCGAACTCTTGCCCAGACCGGCATCGACCTGACCATTTTCACCGCGTGGCAACAGGCTGCCGAACTGGTACTGCGCGCGACGGCTCATGGCGTTGCCGGCCATCACGTTTTCGCTCATCACGTGCTCCATAAACCCGGCCGGGGCGAACACCTTGACCTTGCCGGCCTTCACATCCGCCTCGTCGATCACCCCGCGCACGCCGCCGAAATGGTCGACGTGGGTGTGGCTGTAAATGACGGCGACCACCGGTTTGTGCGGACGGTTGGCGTAGTACAGATCCAGCGCCGCTTTGGCGGTTTCGGCCATGGTCAGCGGGTCGATGATGATCAGCCCGTCGTCACCTTCGATGATGGTCATGTTGGCCAGATCGAGACCGCGCACCTGATACAACTTCGGGCTGACTTCAAACAGACCGGCGTGCGCATTGAGCTGGGCCAGTCGCCACAGGCTCGGGTTTACCGACTCTGGTGCTTGATCCTTGGCGAGGAAGTCGTAGGCCTGCACGTCCCAGATGACCTTGCCGCTGGCGTCCTTGATCTGACCTTTGAACGGCGCGATCAGGCCTTTGCTGATGGATTCGAAATCGGTGCGGTCGCTGAAGGGCAGTTGCTTCAGAACAGCGGCGTTGCTGGCGATGGTCTGTGGGCTCGGGGCGACGGGCGCGTCGGCGGCGAGCACCGACTGGCTCAGACACGCGGTGATCAGGCAGGCCAACAGGCCGCGGGGGCTCAAAGTGAAACGTTGCATGGCGTCTCCGGTTTTTATCGTTATGGGTGAACCAGTTTCAGAGGGTAGGGCGGCGCTCTGGCGCGGCGGTGATCGTCAACGGACAAAAAACATTCAGGGCCGCTATCCTTGGCGCAGGTTCATTGATCAGGTTTTGCCATGCTTGAGGTTCGCAACGTCTTCAAAAGCTACGCCACCCCCCAGGGTTCCTTGCCGGTGCTGCAAGGCGTCGACCTGACGCTGGAGGCTGGCAGCAGCCTCGCGCTGATGGGCGAGTCGGGCAGTGGCAAAAGCACTTTGCTGCACCTGGTGGCCGGTCTGGACAAGGTCGATCACGGCAGCATCCGCAGCGGTGAACATCGGCTGGAGGAGATGAACGAGGCGCAACTGGCGAACTGGCGGCGTACTGAAATCGGTCTGGTGTTCCAGCAGTTCAACCTGATCGGCAGTTTGCGCGTTGAGGACAATCTGGCGTTTCAGGCGCGACTCGCCGGGCGCCATGAACCGCGCTGGCAGGCGCATCTGGTGCAGCGCTTAGGCCTTGGCGATCTGCTCAAACGTTATCCGGAACAGCTTTCCGGTGGCCAGCAACAGCGCGTCGCGTTGGGCCGGGCGCTGGCGTCGCAGCCGAAATTGCTGCTGGCCGATGAACCGACCGGCAGCCTAGACGAAGCGACCAGCGATGAAGTGCTGAGGCTGTTGCTCGAATTACTTAATGACACGCCGACCACTTTGTTGATGGTCACCCACAGTCAGCGGGTCGCGGCGCAATTGGCGCAGCGCGTGGTGCTGTCCAAAGGTCGGCTGACGTGATGGTTTTTCGCCAGACCCTGCGCGCGCTGCTCAGCCATTGGCGGCGCCATCCGGTGCAGTTTTTCAGTGTGCTGACCGGGTTGTGGCTGGCGACCAGTTTGCTGACCGGCGTCGAAGCGCTGAACAGTCAGGCCCGCGACAGCTACGCCCGCGCCAGCCAGATGATCGGCGGCGAACCGCAGGCCAGCCTGAGCACCCCAAGCGGCGCAACGTTCACTCAGCAATGGTTTGTCGATCTGCGTCGACAGGGTTGGCCGGTGTCGCCGCTGTTGCAGGGCCGTTTGATGCTCAAGGATCACGAAAACCAGCGGCTGCAATTGATGGGCATCGAGCCGGTATCGCTGCCGACGGACTCGGCGGTGGCGGGGCAGGCCATGCCGATCGAGCGCATTGTCGAGTTCTTCTCGCCGCCCGGCAGCACATGGATTTCCCCGGATACTCTGCAGGCCTTGAACCTCGCAGAGGGCGCCACGCCGCAGACGGTTAACGGCTTGGTATTGCCGCCGCTGCGGGTGCAAAAGGACATGGCGCCCGGTGTGTTGCTGGTCGACATCGGTATCGCGCAAACCCTGCTCGAACAGCCGGGGCAACTGTCACGGCTGTTGCTGCCCAAGGACTTTCACGCCGAGTTGCCGGCCTCATTCAAAGGCCAGTTGCAGCTGAAAAGCAGCGGCGAGGAAAACAATCTGGCGCGGCTGACCGAGAGCTTTCATCTCAACCTTGATGCCTTGGGATTTCTCTCGTTTCTGGTTGGCTTGTTCATCGTCCACGCGGCGATTGGCCTCGCATTGGAGCAGCGTCGAGGCCTGCTGCGTACGTTGCGCGCCTGTGGTGTCAGCGCGCGAATGTTGATCCTCTGCCTGATCGTTGAGTTGGGCATGCTGGCGCTGATCGGCGGAGTGTGCGGCGTGATCAGCGGCTATTGGCTGGCCAGTATATTGCTGCCGGATGTAGCTGCCAGTCTGCGCGGTTTGTACGGCGCGGAAGTGGCGGGGCAGTTGCGTCTGAGCCCTTGGTGGTGGTTCAGCGGCATCGGTTTAAGCCTGTTCGGCGCTTTGCTCGCCGGCGGCAACAGCCTGCTGCGCGCGGCACGATTGCCACTGTTGGCCGTGGCCGATCCGCAAGCCTGGCATCAGCAATATGCGCGCTGGTTGCGTCGGCAAGGTTGGCTGGCGGCAGTGCTGCTTGCGATTGCACTGGCTGCGTTGATCTGGGGTGACAGCCTGGCGAGTGGCTTTGTGTTGATGGCCGGGCTGCTGCTCGGCGCCGCGCTGGCGTTGCCGGTGTTGCTCAGCGCGATACTCAATCAATTGCTCGGGCGCAGTCGTTCGGTGCTCGGTCAGTGGTTTCTCGCCGACTGCCGGCAGCAATTGCCGGCGCTGAGTCTGGCGCTGATGGCGTTGCTGTTGGCCCTCGCCGCCAACATTGGCGCCGGCAGCATGACCTCGGGTTTTCGCCAGACCTTCAACGATTGGCTCGAACAACGTCTGAGCGCCGAGCTCTATATCAACCCGAGCAATCCGGCGCAGTCCCGCGAAATGTACAGCTGGCTGCGACAACAGCCGAACGTCGCAGCGGTGCTGCCCAACTGGCAGGTGTCGGTGACGCTGCAAGGCTGGCCGGCGGATGTCTTTGGCGTGATCGATCACCCGCATTATCGCGAGCACTGGCCGTTGCTCGATTCCAGCGGCAGCGATCCGTGGGGCCATTTGGCGACGGACGATGCGGTGATGCTCAGCGAACAACTCGCCCGCCGCCTGAAACTGCAGGCCGGCCAGCACCTGACGATCCCCACGCCCAACGGCCCATGGTCGCCGCGCATCGTCGGCATCTACGCCGATTATGGCAATCCGAAAGGGCACCTGCTGGTCAACGTCAATCACCTATTGCGCGGCTGGCCGCAACTGACGCCGAACCGCTTTAACCTGCGTATCGAGCCGAAAAATATCCCGACGCTGTTGAGCGCATTGCAGACGCGGTTTCAGCTGGATGACAGCCGTATCGTCGATCAGGCGCGGCTCAAGGGCTGGTCGGTTCAAGTGTTCGAACGCACCTTCGCGGCGACGGCGGCGCTGAACAGTCTGACCCTCGCGGTCGCTGGCGTGGCGCTGTTTATCAGCCTGCTGACGCAGAGTCAGAGTCGCCTCGGTCAACTCGCGCCGCTGTGGGCGTTGGGCGTGACGCGCAAACAGTTGATGCTGCTCAACCTCGGTCAAACCTGGCTGCTGGCGGTGCTGACGCTGGTATTGGCATTGCCGCTGGGGATTGCGCTGGCGTGGTGCCTGGACGCGGTGATCAACGTGCAGGCGTTTGGCTGGCGCCTGCCGTTGCGGGTGTTCCCGTGGCAATTGCTGCAACTGATGGGGTTGGCGTTGCTGGCGACATTATTGGCTTCGGCATGGCCGCTGTATTCGCTGTACCGCACGCAACCGGCGGATTTGTTGAGGACGTTTGCCCATGAGGATTAACCGCGTGGTGCTGATGCTCGCGCTGCTGCTCGGCGGTTGCGATCAACCGGCGCCTGAGCACAAGGGCTTTGCCGGGATGGGCGATAAAGCCGAGGCGTACACGGCGGTGGTGCCGGGGCGGGTGTTCAGTTTTCCGGCGGATCACGGCGCGCATGATGGTTTTCGCATCGAGTGGTGGTACGTCACCGCCAATCTCAAGGATCGGCAGGGCAATCAGTTCGGCGTGCAATGGACGTTGTTTCGCAGCGCCCTGAAACCCGTGCCGGAGCAGTCGGGTTGGAGCAATCAGGTGATCTGGCTGGGGCATGCGGCGGTGACGTCGGCGTCTGCACATCACGCCGCCGAACGTTATGCGCGCGGTGGCGTGGGCCAGGCCGGCGTTCGCGTGGCGCCGTTTGAGGCGTGGATCGATGATTGGCGGTTTAGCAGTCCGGCTGCCGATCCCTTGAGCGATTTACAGCTCAGCGCTCGCGATAAAGACTTCGCCTATCAACTACACCTCACCGCCAATCGCCCGTTGGTGTTGCAGGGTGACAAAGGCTTCAGCCGCAAATCCGTAGAAGGGCAGGCGTCGTATTACTACAGTCAGCCGTTTTTTCAGGCCAACGGTACGTTGCAGATCGACGGGCAGACCTACACCGTCAGCGGCCCGGCGTGGCTAGATCGCGAGTGGAGCAGCCAACCGCTGAGCGCCAACCAGACGGGCTGGGACTGGCTCTCGTTGCATCTGGACAGCGGAGAAAAGGTCATGCTCTTTCGCACCCGCCAGAAGGATGGCGCGCCATACCTGACCGGCACCTGGATCGCTGCCGATGGCCAGACGCAAACCCTGAGCGGCGATCAAATCACCCTCACACCGCAAGACACCGCCAACGTCGCCGGGCGCAAAATGCCGATCCGCTGGGTGATCAGCATTCCCGACAAACACCTCGACATCCAGATCAATGCGCTCAATCCCAAAGCATGGATGAACCTGCGCATCCCCTACTGGGAAGGCCCGGTGAACATCACTGGCAGCCACCCGGGCCAGGGCTACCTGGAAATGACCGGCTACTAACGGCCAACTACAACCCCCCTGTGGGAGCGGGCTTGCTCGCGAAGGCGTCATCCCGGCTAACATTCCGGTGACTGACCCACCGCTTTCGCGAGCAAGCCCGCTCCCACAATGGGTGTGCGGTTTGCCCGCGAATTACTCAAACACCACAAACCCCTGTAGGAGCTGCCGAAGGCTGCGATCTTCTGATCTTGCTGGTTAAACGATCAAAAGATCGCAGCCTCCGGCAGCTCCTGCACGGATCGGTTTGAACTCGGGTTGCTGTGGTGTCCTCTACAGAGAAACCTGTCGAGGATTGATCATGAGCGACGACCTGCAACCCCCAGACCTCACCACCTGGCAGCGTCTGTTCGACGACGAAACCTACTGGCAGCAATCCCCCGACGCTCACTACCTGGATCTGCAACGCATCGCCGACGACCTGCTCGGCCAAGGCGCCATCGACCTTGAGCAATGGCAGATCCTCCGTGCCAAAGCCGCTGACCTGCACAAGGATTCGCCCGCCATCAACGTCGCCCGCGAACTCGACGACCCCGAAGCCTGAGGACACCCACCATGAAACCCATCACCCCCAGCGAACACCCCGACGAACCGCGTCCCGCCGGCGAAACCGAGCGCGACAACGACGCCCTGCGCCCCACCGATCCCAAGCAGCGCCAAAGCCACGGCAAAGGCACCCCCAGCGGCGAATCCACCGCACAAGACACCGCAAAACAATCTCAAACCAAGCCCTGAACAGCGGCTATGCTCAATCGGACATCCGTCGCCAAAAACGTTTTGGCGACGGTGGCTGCCATTCATCACAGGGAAAGTATTGCTTATGAAGCTCCACGCACTGGCCAAAGCCATCACCCTCGCAACCGTACTGTCCGCCACCAGCTTCGGAGCATTTGCCGCCGATATTCCGCTGTCCGCCACCATCGAAGCGGATCAGGTCACCACCAAAGTCGTCACCGTCGATCCCGCCAACCATCAGGTTGTGCTCGAAGGCGCGGAAGGCCGTCAGGTTCACGTACAACTCACCGACAAGGCGAAAAACCTCGCCAACCTCAAGGTCGGTGATCTGGTCAAAGTCCAAGTCCAGCGTTCTGTCGCCGCTTACCTGGATACCGACGTGGATAAAGGTCTGCCTGGCACGACCGAACGCACCGGCGAACTGCGCAAGGCGCCGGGCACCGATAACCCCGGCGGCGAAGCGTTCCGTCAGGTTCAGGTGCAACTGAAAATCACCAAAATTGATTTGAAGAAGAACCAGGTAACCCTGGAAAACCCGTCGGGCCAATCGAAAACACTCGACGTGAAAAAGCCTGAAATTCAAGCCAAACTGAAAGATTTGAAAGTAGGGCAGAGCGTCATCGTCACTTACACCGATATATTAAAAGTGACCAGTCAGCATGAAAGCTGAGTATTAACTCTACAGAATGATTGTTCTTGTACAGCTTTGTGTATGAGAACAATCATATAGAAGATTTTGTAGGAAGTTTGTCGGTAAATATCCGAGTGACGGAGTTTTAACTTTCCAGTACATAAATTTCACAATTCTTCATGACGACATAAGCGCCAACTTCAATTAAAATCCCTTCCGTTCGCCCAGTGTCAGGGCTCTTTACCGGTGCATGGATTGCCAGGCCATAACACTGGGCGAACACTTTAAACGAAGCGTATGTATACAAAATTCGGCAACAAAAAAGGGCGACTGAATAGTCGCCCTTTTTTGTGTCTTTAAATTATGCCGATGCTTGCATCCCGGCCTTGCCTCGCTGCTGTTCAAGACGTTTGATCGACGCCTCGTACATTTTCGTACGCCGATGATCCTTGCCGTAGGTGCCTGCGGCGGCGACGGTGCCTGACTGGATGTGATCCAGATAGCTGAAGATCTTGCGTGGCGACAGAAACTTGATGCCATAGCCCAAGCTCACCATGCGATCCTGCAGCGTATATCCAGGCACCCGATCATCCATGCAAAAGTGCAAACCATGAGACTTGGCCAGACGAGCATTCCACAATGTGCAGAAACTCTTCAGATGAGTTTCCCGATACGGCTTCGGCTCTTTGGTTTTCAAACCCAACTGAGTTTTAGCGCGACGGACATAGTGCTTGCAGAAACGCGAAGTTAATCGCCATGTCTCTCTGAGCATCCCGCGATTGATTTGCTCGACACAACCGACGGCGGCCATATCCGGATTATTCGCGCACTCACGCATCATCATCGCAAACACCTCTTTGTCATAAACAAAGGTATCGGTGTGCAACAGAAACAGATAATCGGTGGCAACCTTGTCCAGCACTAGATCCAGCGCCTTGCCATGCGCGATATGACCGGCTTCACCTTTCACAGAAGGGCGCTCGATCAGATTGATCCAGTCGAGCGTACGCAGATAATCGAGACTGGCGTCTGCGGAATCGTTGTCCACCACCCACACCGGAATGCGCTGCTCCTGAACGTGCTCACGCAGCAGCTCAAGGCACATTTTGGTCAAGTCCGGCGTCTTGTAATTCACCAGCACAACGCTGAAATTCGCCTGCTGCTGGGCTGGAAAATCTAAGGCTTTCATATCAGAAGGTCTCATCCGCGACTCATGGGCGACAGTGGTTCATGGGGCGGGATGGTAACGATGGAACCTTAGGTGAACCTTAATTTTGGGGTTAAGGAAGGGGCAGGGTGTGTTGGAGGGTGGCAGGCTGGTAGGTGAGCAAGAGAACAGTGGTGCCATCGGGACGTTGCTATGGATGAAGTGACGACGCGACAGCATTGAAGGCGATTGAAAAAAGAAGTACCAGGAGCGGGTTATTTTTCTCAAGTCACAGTGCTTTTTATTGAAAGTTAGGATTGGGGAAGTTTTAGCGTCAGTAGGTCTAAATGGCACCATCGTTGCGGTAGCCTTTAATGTTAGCGATAGTAATGCTTTCTGCTTTAAATGTGGCGCTGCATGAGTCATTGATCTCAAGTTTAAATTTGTAGATTTGATCATTATTTGTGATCGATATGCGTGCCACTCCAGTAAAACTGAAATTTTCTACCTTGATGTCTTTGACATTATTAATATAGATACCAAATTCATACTCGTTATATTGTTTTTCTAGCCATTTTTTGGGTGCGAATGCCTGCTCTATTTCACTATGTAGTTTTAAATAAATGCAATTGCCTTCTAACCGTGCATAGGCAATACACATTTTTGCTGGCGAGTGGCTCTCCCCAAAAATAGAAGTCCACTGTTTTTTATTAGAAATTGAAGATGTCCACATGCTTTTTCACTCTGATAAGTTCTGATATTCAAGTTTTTTCAGTAGAAGGCTATTAACATAGCCCGCTTAGAGAAAATAGCGGTGTCACGTGCAGGAAGCATTATTTTGTTTGATTTCGTGAAAACAATTTCGAGCTTTTTGAAAATTAGTTTTTAATATGTTGGAAGCTTCTTTTTTGTGTTGGGTGGGAATACTGGTTCTTGGATCGGTTTAATAAGTGCTGAATTTATTGTCGGGAATGTGTGAAATTAATTCCACGCTGGGAGTGTAATTGTTCACTGTTTGGTTGGATATTGATGATTGTCTTTTTTATTCGGTATCCATAATTTTTCTATTTTTTTTAAAGATGTCAATGCAGGTTTCGTTCTCGTCAATTAATTTTTCGTAGAAGCTCTCGTCGTCAGCCCGTTCGGGAAATACAAGTTGAGTTTTGTTTTAATGATTATGGGTTTCTCGGGATTTTAGGATCCATTGTGATGAGAGTTTATTGTCCGATATTTCGAAAAAATCTGATGCGTATGGCTTCGGATATTCGTGATAGGATTCGGAACAAATATATAGCCAAGGGCAGTTATCCCAGAATTCTATTCCGTAAACTACGTATTCTTTTCCGGGCTCGATGTCGAGCTCATTGTTCCCGATTGATATATAGCGCTTTAGCCTTGAAACAGTGTCAGGGGTGAAGCTGTTGTCTATCTTTTTTTCCTGCAAATTATTTTCATTTTTAAAGTGTCCTGGAGACGCATCGGGGGCATTACCGCACGGCCATATTTATGCTAAGAGCGGATCTCGCAAAAAGTTATTTCCCCTTCACTACTTATGCAGCCGATGATGTTGAATTGTCTTGAAAAAAATATGTGTGCTGCGGAATGTCTGAAAATATCGCTAAAGTTTTTTCAAAATTTATTGTGTGGATCTTGTATGAACTTTGAGTGAGCGAGTCTCCGATAAAAATAATTTCATTAATTTCAAGATCTTTTGTTTTTTTGATATTTCTAAAAAATGCTTTGTCTGCGTTTTTTCTGAGTAAGATATGCTATCTAGAAAAGAGCTCCAGGCAATTTTAGAACCTGTAAATTGGAATTTCTGACTAATTTGTACGACAAGTCTGTCATGATCGGTCTACTCCAGCTTTCATAATAAATGCCGAAGGTTACTAAGTCCTTTTCGATTTTATCATCGAAATTGCTCATTTTTTTAATGCCCTGAATAGTTTTAACGTTGTTTTTCGATTGCGTTTAAAGGGGATTATGGTGCCGGCTTTTCCCTGCTTTTGCATGTCCCAAAGAGCGCTCGATTTGTCACTGTTCGGCCATACTGCAGCAGGAATTCATAAGCGCGACTCATCAACCGGTCGGTCTAATCTGATGAATTGAAATAGGCGGAGGGGCCGCATAATAAAGGATGTTTTGTTGTGAATTCTATTAGTGAATCGTCGCTTATTGCACGAATCCTATAACTTCCAAATTCATTTGATATTGTGATGGTTAGGCTTTGTTTGATAGGGATGTTTTTTATTAGAAACTCGTCAATATTACTGCAGTTGAGGCCGATTCGACAGGTGTTGAAACCAGACTGGATCCACTTCGTTGGAGGTGATTCTGGATACTCCATGATGTCAAATTCAAGGATTACTGCTGATCTGTTGTTGTCTATGTTTAAAGAAAAAAGCGTTACCTCTCCAATAGAAATTGGAGTTGTGAAAATTCTGTTGAAGAACGAGCTTCCGTCTAATTCATTCCAGTATTTCATTTTTTTTCCTTGAAGTAATAGCTTTCTTTTGCACCAGGTATTTTGCCTGTTCTTGGGTTTTCAATCTGTCTCAGATTGAAGTGAGCTGCCAGGTGGCCCTTATTTCCTGGTTCGTGGTATTGATGCCCTGCTGAGTGATCTTGGTTAATTGCTTTGGATCCGTTATTACGTGTGAATTGATATTCTCTTGTAAAAATCGGTTTCCCTCCACTTATTTTCCGCGCCGTTGTAACTCGTCGCTACCTAGCACCAATTTAACCCAGGAGTATAAAAGTGACAGATTAGTTTTTAAGGTGTAAGAGTGGGTATATTTTTTTGATTTGGATTATTTGGAGAATAAATTTTTCTGAAAACAATGCTTGATTGTTTAGATTTCAATCATGAGGTTTTCAATTTTTTCGATAAATTCGAGTTTGCTTTTTGTTCTGAATTCAAAAAGAAAATTTTCGGAGTTTTTAATCGGTTTTCCTTCTTTGTCGTATTCGATTGTCAGGAAATCAATCACAAATTCTCCGTTAGGGTCACCTTCTGGCTCCACTCTCGAGTCAAAGCAATGCCCGGTACTGCGTCGAACACCGCCAATCAGTACTGAGCTGGAAAACCAGTCGCTGGTCTCCGGTGTTAACTCGACTTCAAATAGATTGTTGATTGTTATTGTCCAGCCGCTTGGCACTCGAATAGGTTGCAGCTTGTAGTCAAGTTTTGATCTCATTTACGTTGCCTATATATTTTTTAACTCTGTTTGGGGTCGGCGGGAAACTATGGATTACAGACTCGCCGGCTTTTGAAAGCTCAATTTTTATCCAGTTTATTAGTTTTCCGTTGTTGAAGCAGATCGGGGTTTCTGACCTGTAAGATTTATATCTTGAGCCACCGTGATCAAATACATTTCCATCGCGCACTGCGGAGTAGGCGGCTTGTTTTCATATCCACTGATTTTATTAGCTATGTCAGGCAGGTAGGATGCCTTCGGTTTTCCGTCACCTTACTATTTAGACTGTCTGTAGCAAAGTTCCGCACTGCTTGGCCTTCTCTTTGTCGTCCATTGTGTGAACAATCTTTTATCTATTCTTTGTATTTGTTAGGGGCGGTTTTTTCTATAAAAAATCAACCGCCATCTCTTCCATCATGATCAATCATGTATAAAGTGTCTTGTTTTTACGCTCAATACTCAAGATAAAAAATCTGAATGATTGGAAAAATAATGACGACCAGTCCATTGATTTCCGCATTTTGTAGATGTGGCATTGATTAAAGCTGTGTTGCCAATTGATTTTTTTCCGCTTGTGAACGGTGATAGATTCATTTTAATGCCTTCGAAAATGAATCTATACTATTTTGCCGTGGTGAATATTTTGTTTTTTTGTTGGGTTGGTTACTTTTTAAAGTTATATGGCTGTTATGTTCTAAGTTCGACATATTCTTTGAAAAAAGAATAAAAATTATCGGCTATTTTTTTTGGTGGTTTTTTCTTAAACAGGTCATAGCTAATGACTTTCCCGTTTTCAGATGGGCTGCAGTCAATTGCCCAGCAAATTTCATCGTCCTTGAAGTAGATGACTGCATATTGGCTTGGTAGTTTGAATTCTGCTCGGCAGCGCGTGGTGCTGTAATTTACTGTTCCGCCGTTGTCTATAGTTGCATCGTTGTCCTCAATTCCGCATATTTCTGAATCCGCTGCGCCACCACCACCGCATACAACCAAAAAATCAAAAAAGTCTTGAGGCAATTTTAGTCTAAGAATATTTTCGAGTTTTTCAATTTGCTCGGTACTTGTTGGGCCAAACCAAAAGGTTTTTTCATCCGAATTGTATAACTTTGTTATAAGGTCTTGATAGTAATGCATGACTATACTCATTCAAGGTCTTTGGTTCGTCCTTTCTATCATGCTTTTCGTGCATTTTTAAGAGACGGGTTTATGTGTCCGTGAAGTACAGCCACGTTGCAGAAGCCCGAATCGAATAGGTAGTGGGCACACATGACGACAAACCGGGCATTGACCGTGCGACCTTTGCCTTTGTTGACCTTGTCGACAGCCGTTTTCATGTTGTCTTAGATGCCGCGACGCGGCACCCCGCCTTACGCGCCAAACGAGCGAGTATGGGCATCTAACAGCATCTCGTGTGGGATACGCAACCAAGCAAAATGCGCGACTGGCGCTGGGAGACCTGGATGCGTCGAAACAAGCCACCGATCAGCAGACCTTCTTCGCTCCAGTCAAACTGGAAGTACTCTACGAGTGCAAACGTCAGCGGTACAAAAGCGCGTAAAGACTTGCCTTGCTCACCTCACCACGAACGTACAAGCGCTGTGAGCTGGCTGTAAAAAACTATAAGTTGGAAGCGAATCTGTAAGCCCTATGCTACAGAACACCAGTAGAGTTCAATAACACTTAACAATGGTGTTCTGTTGGTGGCTTTGAATGTTTTAACCTTTCCATGTTGTATTAGTTATTATTATGTTGTTTTCAGAAGTCTATCGTGTCTACACTGCCGAGCATTGTCGTTATTCTATCAAAAAAATCTTTTTCGCTTGTGAAGTTTGTGTTGTCGATAAAATCTAAAAACCAGAACGCATCTAGGGCTGAAAATATTTCAAGCCACTCTGGCCTCTTCGCTTTTGATTCAGGCATGTCGTTCGCGGCGAATCCATGGCCTTTGCCCTCCGATAGATAAAAATACTTATCTGCGAATGAGTAGCCTATAACTTTCGGCCAGTTTGAGCTATGCGGGAAATTTGGCTCAATATCTTTTTTGGCAATTATGTAAAAGGTTCTCATTACTTATCCGGGAGTATATCAACTTTATCGAAGTTCACTTTTTGACCATCAAGATGAAGTTGTTGCGCTCCCCCATCGCCGTATTTTCTACAAGCCTTAGCTAAAGGCTCTAATTGGGATTTGTCAGTATCAGTCTTCCAAAAAGGAACACGTGCTCTCGGCTTCCCGTCAGCGTAGAGCTGCAGAGTATCAAATTCAGCCCTGATGCGCGCATCGCTCCGTGAGCCAGGACCATTTTCGTCGGGCCCATGTTCAGGCCCTTTAACCTGAAATGCATTTCGTGCGTCCTTACCTGATTCATGTTTTTCGAATCCGAAGTAGGTTACCCCCTGACTCTTCGTTTCTATTGCGTCCTGACCCCATTTGTTGAGAGTGCCTTCATCATTTTTGTATCGAATATAGCGATAGCCAGTTGAGGGCATTGTGGAGTCCGGGCCCGAGGGACCTACGTAGAAATCTGGTTTTGGCTGCGCTACCTCAGGGGCCTTAGTGAGGTCGTCTACGCTCGAATTGGATATAGGATCTTCGATGCCGGTGGGGGGCTTGCATCAATCTCCACCAGGACAGGTATTTAGGCCCAAAGGATCCACCCATCCTGTCGGGTTAGGTACGTATTGGTAGTTATTCAATCCTCCTGCAAGTTTGATTGGATCCGGCGTCAGAAAACGTGCTGTGTTTGGATTGTAGTAACGGTGCCGGTTGTAGTGTAAGCCCGTCTCGGCAGCGGATTGTCAATTTCGCTGACATCCAACGCCGCAAGGTTGCCGTATGCACGGTATTTCGCCGACCACTTGATCTCGCCGCTGTAGAGGGTGAGTTCCTGCGGTGTGCCGAGATGATCGAGTTGGTAGTAGAACGGGGCGGCTTTTAGAGGGCCTTCACCGTCGAGCATCGCCAAGGGGCGGAGACTGCCGGGTTCATAGATGTAACTGCGATAGCGGTTGTCGGCGCTTTCGGCTATCAGATGCTCGCCTTGCCATAGGAATTCGGTGGTATGGCTGTCGACAGTTTTCTCGATACGGCGGCCGAAGGCATCGTATTTATAAGACGCCGTTCTGCCGTCCGGCAGGCTTACGCCGACCAGGCGATGCTGGCAGTCATACTGGTATTCAGTGAGTAGTTTTTGTCCGGTGCCGCGCCGCTCGCGGATAAGGTTGCCGTAGGCGTCATAGTCGTAGTGGCGGTCGCCCTGCATCAGCAGGCGGTTGGCCGGTTCGGTACGTCCCACGGCGTGGCCTGGAAGCGGTTGCGATAACCCTGATGGAAATCGTCTTTCAGCGCGGTGGTGTCACTGGTCACCGACACTTCCAGCACTTGCGGCTACTTGCCTTCGTGGAGGACTTCGGTGAGCAGCCAGAGGTCATTCCATTTGGCTTTCGGGTGTTGCGTCAGCGCGAGAAAGTGGCCGCTGACCAGCAATGGCTGATCGCTTTTGCCTTCGGCGAGCTGGAAGTCGCTGCGGTGGGGATTTGATGTTTTGTAGTCGCGGGATGGAGTGGTAAGGTTTGTACTTTGATATACCTTATAAGGATATTGCTCGTGTTACGTCAGTCTGTGCTTGCCCTTCCTTTCATTATGCTGCTGGTAGGTTGTGAGGCCGAGTCCGGGCCTTTGCCAACCAGCAAAAGTCTGACTCCGGAAAAAGTCACTTCGATTGCGGCCACGATCAAAGGGAAATACCCGGATCTCTCCAGCGAACTGCGTGACAAGGTACTTATCACGGTGGTGCAGTCGATCGACAATATGGTTTTTGTCGAAGGTGGCCAGTTTGATATGGGGGATTTTGGCTGGGCTTGTGAGTACGACGAGAAGGATGTGTGTGCCTGGCCTTGTGGGCAGGAGCCGGAGCAACTTTGTAATATTAGTCGTAATGCTGATGATGATTTTGTGCATTCGGTTAAGCTGAGTTCTTACTATATTTCGAAATATCAAACTACCATTGGCGAGTTTGATGTGTTTTTTGCTGCTCAAGGAAGAAAACTTTTTGATGCTGAGTACCGCGGGAGAACGGATTTAAAAAACATGTATGCTTCGAAACTGCCAGCACCCACGAAGCACTGGCAGGAGGCTAAAGATTTTTGTAATTGGGTTGGAGACTTGAGTGGTTATCCGGTAGATCTTCCAACTGAGGCTCAGTGGGAGTTTTCTGCGCGTAATCGTGGTTTGCATATACTATTCCCAACGAGTAATGGAAGCCTGGTCGTAGGTAAAAACTTTACGGTTGAGGGCGAGGGGGAAACGTTTGTGGTAGATCGATTTCCACCAAATCCTCTAGGTCTTTATAATCTGTCCGGTAATGCGACGGATTGGGTAAATGATTGGTATGACAAAGATTATTATAAAAAGTCTCCCGTAGATGATCCGCAAGGCCCTGAATCTGGGACGCAGAAAGTAAAGCGAGGTTCCAATTATCCGGAAGCGCCGTTATCAGCAGCACCGATTGTACGACGCTGGCCTGATAATCCTGACAAAGATGCTTACTATCCAGGTACAGGATTCCGTTGTGCGATTCAAACTACAAGTTCGCTTAAGTGACAGGTAACAAAAAGGCGCCATTGGCGCCTTTTTTTCAAGCGAGACCACTGAAGTGGTTACTTCTTTTTGCGGCCATTAAAATTTGTTCTTTACGCCAAGCTAAGCCCGGCGTCCATGCTATTGCCCCATATTTTTGCGATGAAAAATCAATGTTGATCGCTAATGTTCCGATAAAGCGGTTGAATTGTTGCTGTTCTGTTCCATCAAGTAGAGAGTTTAAGCGGTCGAGGCTTTCCATGGCATTAACTTTTCTGCCATCTTTGGAGCAGTGCTCTAGTGTTTCAGTAAAGTGCTTCCAACTTCTTAAGTGTGAAAGTAGAAGAACTATGGCTTTTTCTTGATCCTCAGCCCAAGACTCTACAAAGCTTTCAGTTAATAAGTAAAGCATGGGGCCAATTGTTTCGGGGGGGAGCATGTGTAACGGAATGGATTTTTTGTTGACGTGAATTGATTGGTTGTTGAGTAGGTATTTTGCGAGGCGTTGAGCTTCCTGTTTTGTGGTTTCCCGTCTTTTCCACCATAACGACATCTTACTGAAGCCACCTTCAAACGCATCAGTAACGGACTGGCCTGGATTCGTTGCAATTCTAAATAGACCCACCGCCATATAATTAAAAGCATCTTTTGTTACTGCTAACTGATAATGAAAGTCCGCTTTCGAGAGTGCGTTGCAAAATACATAGATTAGATCACCGACCTTCTCAAGATCCACCGAGGTACCAAATCCGCCTCCGGCACCCGGTCCAAAAACCAGGCTGGCTTTGCAGTTGATTGCCAAACGATCCGCACTGATCTCAATACCAAAATCAAAACCCGCCCCGATACCTAAAGCCGCGTTCCCTTCAGCCTTGATCTCAACCAAACTCGACCAATCTGTACTGCCACTGTCATTCGCCTGTCCGCCAGTGATCTTACCCACTCCCTGTTTGGTCGAATCAAGCCATTTCAAAGTTCCGGTAACAGTGCCGCCACCTTGCACGCCGGCGAAAGCGTTACCCTTGACGCCGAGGCTGCCACCACGTCGCTTGTCGACAGCGATGTCGGGTGTGCTTAGTAACGCGGTCGCGCCAGAGGCTTCCGCTTCCTTTGGTTTGTATTGAGCTTTGACGCCGGCCTGACCTTGCGCTGTTGCTCCAACGAAACATGACAACTCCACCTTACCGTCGAGTCGGAAGATACCGATATCACTGACGACTTCCTTGCCCTCAGCGTTGCGGTAAGGCATGCGTACTACATAGCCGCCCTGATCCGGGAAAAAGCTCTTGAGCGCTACGGAGCCTTCGGCCAGTGAGATCGCCGCGCTGCCTTTGACACCGACTTCGACGTTGCCTTTGCCCGGTTCCCAGCTGTTGATCCCGGCGCTAGCTGTTGCGGCAAAACGGAACGCATGGGCTTCGGCAGATACCGCATATTGCGCTGAGTCCGCTTCGTTGGAGGTCCAAGAGCATTCTTTGTGTAATGCGTTGAGCAGGTTGTCGTCCTTGCTCGTCCACGAGGTGAGTTTGGCCTCGAGGCTGCCGAGAGGGCTGGTTTTACGGGCATCGGAGACAGCTGTCCTGATGTCCTTGATCAAATCTTTCGCGAGATTCTTGTCGAACGGTTTGCCTCGCATCACGGTGGTGGGGACTTTTACGTTCCAAGTGAACTGCTGGCGAGTGCGAATCGAGATGTAGTGACGGCGGGTCGGGTCACGGAAGGAAATGTATTCGACCGTAGTGATGCCGGTTTTTACCTGCTTACCCTTCTGGGTATCAGAAGCCTTACCCTTGCCGTGTTTTATGTCCGGCGCCGCGCCGTTGGCACTGGTGGAACTGTCGCCGGCTTCCGCCTTGCCTTGCGCCGTAATTCGGGTGCGCAATGATTGAATCTCGGCATTGAGCTCGGCGACTTTTTTGGTTTGCAGCCCTTTCCAGTTGTTCTCCAGATAGCTCCCTTCGAACGCGGCTTTCGGCGTGTAGCGTTGATACCAGTCTCGGGCCTGTTGCACAGTTGCCAGTTGGCCCTGTAGATCCTCCTTACGCTCGATGACGGTTTTAGGCTTTTCCACCGGAGGAGGGGATCGCTGTAACAGGCCCGCTTCTTCTGCCTTTTCGTTCCACTTATTTTTAACGCAACTCGTGCAGGAACAAGTTGCCTTAGGATCCTTGGTTTTGGCGCATTTACTGGCTTCGGTAGCGCTCGCCAGACTCTGGTGCAACTCATCCATCAATTTTTTGACAAGGTCGGACTGCTGCTTGAGCGCGTTCGATTCTTTTTCTGTCAATACGTAGAAGTGCTCTTCGCCGGTGATATGGATGACTTCGACCAGTTCATCTTTGCATTCGACGGCGCCTTTTACGGCGGTCGTGCTCTGGTTCTCTGCATGTTTGGGAGGAGGCAGGGCTTTGGTGGACGCGGCCCGTAGCTGCAACGTCCAGCCGACCTTGATGTGATTGGGGTCGGTAATGATCGGGTTCAGTGCCCGTAGATCTACCACGGAACATTTGTTGGCGGCGGCAATGCTGCCAAGAGTGTCGCCGCTCTTAACGATGTAGGTGTTGCTCATTGCTCGTCGTCCTTGTGATTCACAGACTTTCCAGTTGGGTCAGCTTGTCGCCCAGCGCAATGTCGTCACGGGCCAGCAGTTCTGCGTGGGGCGAGCGTGCCCAGAAAGTGTCGCCCTGAATTATTGTCAGGCGTAACCAGCGCTCCTGATCAGCCATTTGCTCATAGCCCATGTCCTGGCCCGCCAGCAGTTGTCGGTGGACGAATTCAACGGTGTCCTCGGGCGGCAATGTATCGCGGTAGTCGTCGGCAAAACGGGTCGCAATGACCTTCAACCGCCCCTGCTCGATTAACTGCTGACGCTGCGGGCTCAAATATAACCATGCTGGTGGCTGGACGGCTGTTTGCGCACTGTGCTGTGACTTGGCGTAATACCGCCAACCGATTTCGTTTCGCCAGGCAAGGCCGCTGAACGGGCCTAGAAATTGCGTTTTTTCAGTTTCGTCAAGACTAAGCAGCAAGGGTTCCAGCCAGCGCGGGTCATAGAAACGCATCATCTGTTGCGGTTCATCATCGGTACGTACAGACAGCAGGCTGCGCCAGTGCTCAACCCCCTGATCCAGAGATGCCGGGGTGCTCAGCCAAGCGACACATCCAGCATCAGCCTGTTCCAGCAGAGTATCAATGAAGTCCATGGCGGCACCTTTTTCCGGGCACAGGACTGCATATGGACCGGCAGGCTGAAGATCTGCGTAAGGCGTTTCTGTGAACAGAGGTATGCAACTGGGCCGAGACTGTTCGTCACCCTGATACAAGTGGCTCAACAGATCAGGGTCACAACTTCTATCCAGAATCATGCACATGACGCTTGTTGTTGCAGGCTGCTTGAAGGGGGATTCAATCGAAACGATCATACAGAAGCACCCGGTTGGTGAATTGGGCAGCAACCTGTTGAATCCAGATGACATGATGGCGTCGGTAGCAACACGCCAGCTTTTGACTGTGCCTTGAATGAACCTAGTGAAGGTTTTACAACCTGGCCGGCCTTGTCGGCATCGGCCTGTTTGAGGATGCCGGGCATCAGCGGGGCGGCGCCGGTTCCGGTGCCGGGGCTGCCGCCGGAGTTCATGTTGATCACCGGGCCGCTCATGGTCACGCCGCCGGCGTCGATTTTGATGAAGCTGCCACCGCCGATGAGGGTCAGTTCGGCGCCGGCTTCGAGCACGACTTTCATGCCGCTGCTGAGGTGGATTTCCTGGCCGGCGTCGATGAATTGGCCGGTGCCGATTTTGATGTGCTGGTTGACGCCCACGGTGAGGTGGTCGTTGGCGCGCGCTTCGACTTTGCGGTCGGCGTAGACGGTGTGGTGTTCTTCGGCGTTGAATTCGCTGTAGCTGTTTTGCTCTACGGTATCGTGGCGCTCGTTGCCGACGCGGATTTTCTGGTCGTGCTCGATGTTCTCGTCCCAGTCGCGCTGGGCGTGCAGGAAGATCTGTTCCTGACCTTTTTTGTCTTCGATGCGCAGTTCGTTGTAGCCGCCACCGCCCATAGAACTGAGTGTCTTGAACGTGCTGCGGGTTTTGTTCGCCGGCAGCTCATACGGGACGGTGTTTTCCTTGTGGTACAGGCAGCCGCTGATCAGCGGTTGATCGGGGTCGCCTTCAAGGAAGGTGACCAGCACTTCCATGCCGATGCGCGGGATGGCGATGCCACCGTATTGCGCGCCTGCCCAAGCGCTGGAGACACGCAGCCAGCAGCTGGTTTTGTCGTCGGCCAGGCCTTCGCGATCCCAGTGGAATTGCACTTTGACGCGGCCGTATTCGTCGCAGTGGATCTCTTCACCTTTGGGCCCAGTGACCACGGCGCTCTGACTGCCGAGGATGCGCGGTTTCGGGTGGTTCAGCGGCGGGCGGTTCGGCACGTCCCACGGCGTGGCCTGAAAGCGGTTGCGGTAACCCTGATGGAAATCGTCTTTCAGCGCGGTGGTGTCACTGGTGACCGATTCTTCCAGCACCTGCGGCTGCTTGCCTTCGTGGAGGACTTCGGTGAGCAGCCAGAGGTCATTCCATTTGGCTTTCGGGTGTTGCGTCAGCGCGAGAAAGTGGCCGCTGACCAGCAATGGCTGATCGCTTTTGCCTTCGGCGAGCTGGAAGTCGCTGCGATGGCGTTCGAGGGCGCGTTTGGCCAGGTGTTTGCCGCGCTCGCGGTCAATGAAACGGCCTGGGTAGTCGTAGTCTTCGAGGTCGGGCAGGGCGTCGCCACGGTTTTCGCTTTCGAGGGTGAGGCGCGGTTTTTCGAAGTCGTAATCGCGGCGGGTGGTGCGACTGGTGCGGGTTTCCAGGCGCAGGTCGAAGCGCTTGATCACCGGGTCGCTGGCGACCATGCCGGAGTCTTGCTGATAGGCCACGGGCGCTAGTTTCGGGAATATCGTCTGGTCATCGCCGAACAGCAGTTTGTGGCCCATGGCGCTGTGCTGGAAGTGGTAGTGAATGCCTTCTTCTTCGCACAGGCGCTGGATGAAATGCAGATCCGATTCATCGTATTGCACGCAGTAAATGCGCTCGGGATAAATCGAACCGGTCTTGAATTCGTAGGCGTTGCCTTGGATACCGTGCTCTTCAAGCACCATGCCGATGATTTTCGGCACTGTAAGGTTCTGGAAGATGCGCTGGTTGACGCGGTGCGCGAGGTACGCGAGTTGCGGGCGCAAGGTCACGGAGTAGCGAGTCAGGCGTTTGCCGGAATCGCCTTGCGCGGCGCGGTAGATCTGGCCGTGAATGCCGCTGCCGTCGGGCGACAGTTGCAGAAAGGCCGGTTTGTGCAGCAGGGTTTCGAGATCCAGCGACGGCTGCTCACTGACCAGCTCCACCTCGAAGACAAAAGGCTGGCTGATGGCTTCCCGGCCTTGCAGGGTAAACACCTGAAAGTCAGCGGAAAGACCTTCGATGGTCAGGGCAAAGTGGGTTTCATTGGCCGGCGCGAACATCCCTTGTTCCTCGTGCTGTCACAAAAATCTGGAGTTGCGAAAACAACATCGACCAGCAGAGCTGGCCGATGCTTGTAACAATCAGCCGTAATTAAACGACTGGAGCACGCCAGTCATCGGAACCCGAAGTACCGGATACTTCGTGGGTCCAGGTGATTTTGCGGTAGGTGAACTGCACTTCTTCCAGGTG
>NZ_JBIVJB010000006.1:0-7097 GCF_044750025.1 Pseudomonas sp. NPDC088885
CTTGCCGTCATGCTCGTCCATCGGTTTGGTGTCGAACGTCTTGTTCATGTACGAGTGCTGCTGGGCCAGACCAAATTCCGAGGCCATGCCGGAACCGGTACCGCCGCCGGCACTGAAGATCGAGAAATACAGGCGCGATTGGTTGGCCTTGATGCCGCAGCTGTCGATCAGGTACGAGTGGATCATTTTCCAGTCAGGGCTGGAGAAACGCTGGGTGTCCTTGTTGAGGATGATCTTCGCCAGATACTGGCCGAGAATCGGCGCGTTACCGGCGCCACCGGCGTGGACTTCGGACAAGTCCATGATCTTCATTTTGCTGTAGTCGCGCAGGAAGCCGCTTTTTTCGCCCTTGCGCGAGAAACGGATGCGCCCGGCGATGTCCTTGTCGAGGTCGCCGAGCATCACCAGCGGTTCAACCAGAAACACCGGTTTGCTCGCTTTGCTGTTGCCGATGCGCAGGTTGTTCTTGATCCACTGCGCCGGGCTGTAGCCTTTTTCGGTGGCGCGTCGGTCATTCGACGGGCGATCTTCGTTGTTGAATTCGTTGAGGTAGAACTTGCGCGCGTTGTACACCAGCTCCGCCACGTCGAGGGCGATGTTCGAGCCGCAGCGACCGAGGCCGATCAGGCACACCGACGGAAATTCCTGATCGTTGTGCTGTTCGTTATCGCCTTCCAGGTGCGGCGGGCGCGGGAACACCATGTCGCGCAGGCCGTCGAGGTTGTCGAGGATGCGGTCGGTATTGGTTTCGGTGAAGTACAGGTATTGCTGGGTCGACAACGGGCGCGAGGGAACCAGCGGTTTGGGCGATGACGGGCTGTTGGCGGCGGGGCTCGGATTCAGATCGGAGACCGCAGTGGCGGTATTGTTTTTAGAAGTCATTGGGCGCCATTTACCTGGTACTGGGTTGGCTCGCAGACCAATGTCAGCGAACCTCACGGAATAAGAGCTCGCGTCTTGTTTGCGCGAATTTGGCCCGGGCGTCAGGGACTTGGCCTGACGGTCGCTCGGGGGAATCCTTTCCTGATCGCTGATGAATCGGCCATTATTCGGCGATCTTTAATCAAAAGGAGGCTAAATGATGTCAACGCTACCTTCGTTGGGGTTCGCCGGAATCGGTCTGATGGGCTTGCCGATGTGCCGCCGCTTGCTGGCCGCCGGTTACTCGCTGAGCGTGTGGAACCGCAACCCGGACAAATGCGCGCCACTGGTTGAGGCCGGCGCCCGGCAAGTGGCGACCCCGGCTGAACTGTGCGCACACGCCGACGTGGTGATGCTGTGCCTGGCTGATACGGCGGTGGTGCGCGAGGTGGTGTTCGGCGCGGGCGGTGTCGCCGAAGGTGGCAAAAGTGGCCAGTTACTGGTGGATTTTTCCAGCCTGGAACCGACCGCGACGCGCGAGATGGCCGCTGAACTGGCGCAGAAAACCGGCATGTCCTGGCTGGATTCCCCGGTGTCCGGAGGCGTGGTCGGTGCCGAGGCAGGCAGTCTGGCAATTATGGTCGGTGGTGAAGCGGCGGATCTTCAGCGAGTGCGCCCGGTGCTACTAAACCTCGGTCAGCGCGTCACGCACATGGGCGGCGTGGGCGCCGGTCAGGTGACCAAGGCCTGCAATCAAATGATCGTCGCCTGCAACGCGCTGGTGATTGCTGAAGTGGTGGCGTTGGCGGAAAAAGCCGGCGTCGATGCCAGCCTGATCGCCGAAGCATTGGCCGGCGGTTTTGCCGATTCGAAACCGTTGCAGATCCTCGCCCCGCAAATGGCCGAAAGCCGTTTCGAGCCGATCAAATGGCACGTGCGCACGTTGCTCAAGGATCTCGACACCGCGGTGAAGTTTTCTCGCGAACAGGGCTCGGCCACGCCGATCAGCGGATTGGCCGCACAATTGATGCGCCTGCATGGGGCGCAGGGCTTTTTGGCGAAGGATCCAGCGACGCTGGTGCAAATGTACCGCGCGCCAGAATCAACGGATTGACCGCATGGGACTGTTTGCGCTGATTGATTTCTTCCAGCACCGGGCGTAATTCGTCGAGCGGCACCGGGCGGCTGAGCAGGTAACCCTGAATGAAATCGCAGCCCGAGCGTTCGAGAAATTCGTACTGCTCCAGGGTTTCGACGCCTTCGGTGACCACCTGCAAATGCAGGGTGTGCGCCATGACGATGATCGCCTGGACGATCTCCATGTCCGCCGTGGCATTGGGAATGTCGATGATGAACGAGCGATCGATTTTCAGCGTATTCAGCGGCAGACGCTTGAGGTAGGCCAGCGACGAATAGCCGGTGCCGAAGTCATCGATCGACAGCGACACGCCGAGGGCGCGGATCTGCCGCAGCAGCACCAGGGTGTTGGCGATATTGCCCATCAGCGCATTCTCGGTGACTTCCAGCTCCAGCCGTTCCGGCGCGACACCGGCAGTGCGTAAGGCGTTTTCGATTTCGTCAGCCAGTTCTTCGCGGCCAAGGTTCAGCGGCGAGCAGTTCCAGGCGATTTTCAATTCGTCGCAGCCGTGGCGCGACAGTTCGCCCAAATCCTTACAGGCGCGGCGCAGCACCCAGTTGTCCAGTTCGGCGATCAGGCCATTGTTTTCGGCGATGCTGATGAAGCGATCCGGCGTCAGCAGGCCGTTGACCGGGTGCTGCCAGCGGATCAGCGCTTCAAGCTTGGTGACTTTGCCGGTTTTCAGTTCGAAGATCGGCTGGTAATACAGCATCAAACCGTTTTCTTCGCGCAGGGCATGACGCAGTTCTTCTTCGAGTTGCAACTCCATGGTCGCGCGGTTTTTCAGGTTGGAATTGAAAAAATGCAGGCCGTTGCGCCCGGCACCTTTGGATTGATACAGCGCCAGATCGGCGTGCTTGAGCAGTTCTTCGCAGGTGGTGCCGTCATCCGGAAACAGACTGATGCCGATGCTGGTGGTCATCACCATGCGCCGCCCGGCCAACTCAATCGGCTCCTTCATTTTTTGCATGATGCGCTGGGCCATGCTGCGCGCTTCTTCGCGGTCATGCAGGCCGATGAGGATGCAGAACTCGTCGCCACCGAACCGCGCGACCACGTCTTCATGGCTGCGCACCGAGCCTTTGATGTGGTCGGCGATGACTTTCAACAGCGCGTCGCCGGCGTCATGGCCGAGGCTGTCGTTGATGCGTTTAAAGTGGTCGATGTCGAGAAACATCACCGCGAGCATGCCGCCCTCGATGGCTTTCTGATTGAGCTTCTCGGCGAAGATCTGATTGAAGCCGCGACGGTTGATCAGGTTGGTCAGTGCGTCGTAATTGGCCACTTGCTGCAGCGACATGCGCGCCTGGTCGAGCTGGCTGAGCAGGGCGTTGACCCGGCGCAGGTCATGCTCCTTGTGTTGCAGTTTTTTATCGGCGAGTGCGGCGCTGATTGCACTGCCGAGAATCAGCAAGGTGATCAGGGCCACGGTCAGGCCCAATTGCAAATGGCTGGTTTCGGCGGTCAGTGTCGGCGTGCTGACCTCGGGCAAAATCAGCTTGAGGGCGGCCATCCCGGTGAAATGCATGCTGAAGATGCCGGCGCCGAGGATCAGTGCGGCGCTGTATTTGAGTACCTGATGAAGTAAACCGCTGCCTTCGCGCAGATAGCCTGCCACCCACAGAGCGGCGAAACTGGCGCCGATGGCGATCACCACTGACAGGGTGAACAGTCCAGGATCGTAGTACGCGGTGGCGGCCGATTGCATCGCCGCCATGCCGACGTAATGCATGCCGGCAATACCCAGACCGATGACGATCGCGGTTTTCAGGTAGAGCACCAGGCTGGGCTGGGATTCGCTCAGGGTGTGCATGGCCAGCCACGAGGCGAGCAGGGCGATCAGCAGGGAAAACAGGGTGATGGGCAGGTCGTACTGGATGTCGATCGGTGCTTGAAACGCAAGCATGCCGATGAAGTGCATGGCCCAGATGCCGCCGGCCAGGCAGGTCGCGCCGATCCAGCGCCATAGTCGCTGTGAGCGCGGGTCTTCCGCGTGACCGACGCGTTCGGCCATGTCGAGGGTGGCAAAACTGGCGGCGCACGCGACCAGATAGGCCACCAGCACCAGCAGCGGGTTATGGCTGCAATTAAGAATGACCTGCCCGCTCTCCGGCAGCTCGGTAACAAACTGCAAACCAAGCCACTCCATAGCATGCCCCGTCTCTGAGTCGTCCTTACTGCGCGGCTAGCGCAGGCGAATGACTGGAGTATAGAGGCGGTTTTCGCAGAGCAAGCGGTAGTGGCACATTGGCGCTAATGATTTCGGCATTAGCGTCATAGCGATTGGCGCTAAAGGCTTAGGCAATCTGTTCGAAAGGGATTTGCGCCCAGTCCGGTTGCAGCGGCGGCAGGCCAAAACGTGCGCGGGCCTTGTCGCAATCGACGTTCTGCTCGCCGTTTTCCCACGACGATTCGAACTCGCGGCAGGGGCTGGAGCGCAATTCATAAATCGAGCACTTCACCTCGCTGCCGACTTCGCCGACCAACGCCGTGCAACGCGGCGATTTGCAGTCGGTGCCGTTCATCGCCACCCGGCTCGGGCTGATCTGCGTGACCAGGTCATCGGGCACCGTACCCCCTGAGGAAGCGCATTCGCCCCAGAAAAAAGACACGCGAAAATGGGAACAACAGGCACCGCAATTCAGACACGGACTGACTTCGGACATGGACGGGGGTATCAAAGGGATTGATCGGGAGATCCGGACGGATCCGGCGGCTATTCTAGGCTTCGCCACGGCGTTGGGAAGGGGGGCGCGAAACTATTTTTTTGTGGCAAGGTTTTGCCGCGAAGGCCCCGGTTTTCGGGGGATTCAAGCATTATCAAGGGCTTACGTTTCGTTACAGTGCCATGGCCCGATATCAGGCAGACGAATGATCACAGACAGCCCCCCTCAGGCTGACTAGATTGCAGGTTCCGGGCTCGGATGCGTTGGCAGTGAAGCCCTATAACAATAAAGAGACGGACCCATGCAGAACTCGACCCAAGCGGCGAATGCCTGGCGCATTCTGTTCCTGCTGTTCCTTGCCAACCTGTTCAACTTCTTCGACCGCACCATTCCGGCGATCATCATCGAGCCAATCCGCATGGAATGGCACCTCAGTGACTTTCAACTGGGCATCGTCGGTACCGCTTTCACCCTTGTTTACGCGATTGCCGGCCTGCCGTTGGGGCGCATGGCCGACACCGGCTCACGGCGCAAACTGATGGGCTGGGGCCTGGCGACGTGGAGCGCGCTGACCGCAGTCAACGGGCTGGTCGGCAGCTTCTGGAGCTTTTTGATCGTGCGCATGGGCATCGGCATCGGTGAGGCCAGTTATGCACCGGCAGCCAACTCGCTGATCGGTGACCTGTTCCCGGCGCATCGTCGGGCGCGGGCGATGGGCATTTTCATGCTCGGTCTGCCGCTGGGCTTGTTGCTGGCGTTTTTTACCATCGGCTGGATGGTCAAGGCATTCGACAGCTGGCGCGCGCCGTTCTTTATCGCGGCGGTACCGGGGCTGGTCCTGGCGATCTTCATGTTCTTCATTAAAGAGCCGAAGCGCGGCGCGGCGGAAACCGTGCAGGTTTCGCAGGAACGCGTCGACAAGCCTATTCGGCGGATTCTGGCCGTGCCGACCTTTCTCTGGCTGGTGATGGCGGGTTTGTGCTTCAACTTCGCGACCTATGCCTGCAACTCGTTTCTGGTGCCGATGCTGCAGCGCTATTTCCTCATGCCGCTGCAGGAAGCGGCCGTGGCAACTGGCGTGATCGTCGGCGTGACCGGACTGATCGGTTTGACGCTGGGCGGCTGGATTGCGGACAAGATTCACCAGCGCGTGGCCAATGGGCGGCTGTTGTTCGCGGCGTTCAGTCTGATTATTTCGACCCTGTGCACGGCGTGGGCCCTGCATTCCGGGCGCATCGAGATTGGTGTGTTTGTCGCGGTATTCAGTGTCGGCTGGCTGTTTGCTTACAACTTCTACACCTGCGTTTACACGGCGATTCAAGACGTGGTCGAACCGCGTCTGCGGGCGACGGCGATGGCGTTGTTCTTTGCCGGGTTGTATCTGCTGGGCGGTGGCTTGGGGCCGGTGGTGGTCGGTGGGTTGTCCGATCACTTTGCGCACACGGCGATGCTGGCGGCGGGGGCTGAGCAGATGACCGAGGCGTTCAAGGCAGTCGGGCTGCATGACGCGATGTATTTGATTCCGGTGGCGCTGTTTCTGACGATGGTGTTTCTGTTTCTCGCGGCGCGGTGTTTTGTGCGCGATGCGCAGAGGATGAAGGAAGGTTTGGTTGCGGTGGTTGAACCAGAGGTTGCAGTGGCGACTGCTTAAGATCAAAAGATCGCAGCCTTCGGCAGCTCCTACATGGGAATACATGATCGTTCCCACGCTCTGCGTGGGAATGCAGCACGGGACGCTCTGCGTCCCTTTCCAGAGCTGGAACGCGGAGCGTCCCTTGAGGCATTCCCACGTGGAACGTGGGAACGATCGGCCCGCATCGCTGCGGGCCTTGTTGTTTTCAGCAGGGGAGCAGGGCGGTTTAGCCCGCTACCAACACCCGAATCGCTTCCAGGCGCAACGCTGCTTTGTCCAGCATCGCCAGACCTTGCTCACGCTGTTGGCGCAGCGCATCCAGTTCGCTGTCACGCACAGTCGGGTTGACCGCTTGCAACGCGGTCAGGCGCGCCAGTTCTTCGTCGGTGTCGGCCGCCAGACGGCGACGGGCCTCGGCCACGCGCTCGGCGTGACGCGGGGCGATCTTGTCTTCACCGGCGTTGATCCGTGGCGTCAGCTGATCGCGCTGGGCCTGGATGAACTTGTTGGCGCTGGCGCGTGGCACGCTTTCCAACTGGTCGTTCAGGGTTTCAAAGGAAACCCGTGGCGACAGGTCGTTGCCATTGGCATCGAGCAGGCAGCGCAGGGCGGCCGGCGGCAGGTAACGGCCCAGTTGCAGCGCACGTGGCGCAACGACTTCGCTGACGTAGAGCAACTCCAGCAACACGGTGCCTGGCTTCAACGCCTTGTTCTTGATCAGCGCGACGGCGGTGTTGCCCATCGAACCGGACAGCACCAGATCCATGCCGCCCTGCACCATCGGGTGTTCCCAGGTGAT
>NZ_JBIVJB010000006.1:7107-7559 GCF_044750025.1 Pseudomonas sp. NPDC088885
GCCTTCGTCGTCGCCCAGCGGGAAGCTGGCGTCGAGCATTTTCTCGCTCGGCTTGAGGATCAGCGCGTTTTCCGAATGGTCTTCACTGTCGATGCCGAACGCGTCGAACAGGGTTTCCATGTAGATCGGCAGGGTGAATTGATCGTCCTGCTCAAGAATGTCCTCGACCAGCGCTTCACCTTCGCCAGCGCCACCGGAGTTGAGCTCCAGCAGACGGTCGCGACCGGTGTGCAGTTCGGCTTCCAGACGCTCACGCTCGCTGCGTGCTTCGTCGATCAGCGCTTGCCACTCGCTGTCGTCGGCCTCTTCGAGCAGCGGCAGCAGGCGTGGGCCAAACTGATGCTGCAAGGCGTTGCCGGTCGGGCAGGTGTTGAGGAACGCGTTCAGCGCTTCGTGGTACCACTGGAACAGGCGCTCTTGCGGGCTGGTTTCCAGGTACGGCACGTGCAGTT
>NZ_JBIVJB010000006.1:7569-17745 GCF_044750025.1 Pseudomonas sp. NPDC088885
GGCCGATCCGGTCGAGACGACCGATACGTTGCTCGAGCAGGTCCGGGTGCGACGGCAGATCGAACAGCACCAAGTGGTGAGCGAACTGGAAGTTGCGACCTTCACTGCCGATTTCCGAGCAGATCAGCACTTGCGCGCCGAACTCTTCATCGGCGAAGTAAGCGGCGGCGCGGTCACGCTCAAGGATGTTCATGCCTTCGTGGAACACCGTGGCCGGTATGCCGGACCGCACGCGCAGGGCGTCTTCCAGGTCCATCGCAGTTTCGGCGTGGGCGCAGATCACCAGCACTTTGGTCCGCTTGAGCATTTTCAGCTGATCGATCAGCCATTCGACGCGCGGGTCGAATTTCCACCAGCGCTCTTCTTCGCTGGCGTCCGGTTGCGCCTGGAAGCTGACTTCCGGGTACAGCTCGGCATGTTCGCCCAGCGGCAGTTCGAGGTATTCGTCCGGGTACGGCAGCGGGTACGGGTGGAGCTTGCGCTCCGGGAAACCCTGCACGGCGGCACGGGTGTTACGGAACAGCACGCGGCCAGTGCCGTGGCGATCAAGCAGTTCGCGCACGAGGCGGGCGCTGGCTTCGGTGTCGCCGTCGTTGACCGCGGTCAGCAGCGCTTCGCCTTCGTTGCCGAGGAAACCCTGAATGGTTTTGTGCGCTTTGGCCGAGAGACGGCCCTTGTCGAGCAGTTCCTGAACGGCTTCAGCCACCGGGCGATAGTTGTCGCTCTCGGCACGGAACGCGGCCAGGTCGTGGAAACGGTTTGGATCGAGCAGGCGCAGACGGGCGAAGTGGCTGTCCTGACCGAGTTGTTCCGGGGTCGCGGTGAGCAGCAACACGCCCGGAATGACTTCGGCGAGTTGCTCGACCAGCGAATATTCGGCGCTGGCCTTTTCTTCGTGCCAGACCAAGTGGTGCGCTTCGTCGACCACCAGCAAATCCCAACCGGCGGCGAACAGAGCGTCCTGCGCCTTCTCGTCGTCGACCAGCCATTCCAGCGCGACCAGCGCCAGTTGGGTGTCTTCGAACGGGTTGGTGGCATCGCTTTCGATAAAGCGTTCTTCGTCGAACAGCGCGACCTGCAGATTGAAACGACGACGCATCTCCACCAGCCACTGGTGCTGAAGGTTTTCCGGGACGAGGATCAGCACGCGGTTGGCGCGACCCGAGAGCAGTTGGCGATGGATCACCAGACCGGCTTCGATGGTTTTACCCAGACCTACTTCGTCCGCCAGCAATACGCGCGGCGCAATGCGGTCGGCGACTTCACGGGCGATGTGCAATTGGTGCGCGATCGGTTGCGCACGCACGCCACCCAGGCCCCAGAGCGAAGATTGCAGCTGGCGGCTAGTGTGTTCGAGGGTGTTGTAACGCAGCGAGAACCACGGCAGCGGGTCGATCTGCCCGGCGAACAGACGGTCGCTGGCCAGACGGAACTGAATGAAGTTCGACAGCTGGGTTTCCGGCAGGGTAACGGCTTCGTTCTGCCCGTTGAGACCGTGATAAACCATCAGGCCGTCGACATCGTCGACTTGCTGCACGGTCATCTTCCAGCCTTCGAAGTGGGTAATGGTGTCACCCGGCGAGAATCGCACGCGGGTGAGGGGCGCATTCCGTAGCGCGTACTGGCGGGTTTCGCCAGTGGCCGGGTAGAGCACGGTCAACAAGCGGCCGTCCTGTGCCAGAACGGTGCCTAAACCCAGCTCGGCTTCGCTGTCACTGATCCAGCGTTGCCCCGGTTGATACTGCTGCGCCATGCTGCCTGACTCCCACCTTGAAAAAGCGGGCTATCTTAACGGAATGAGGGCTTCAGGGCCAAAGATTACTGGCGTAGGAGCTGTCGAAGGCTGCGATCTTTTGATCTTTGGAAACACTTGAGTTCTGCGCTGTCCCATGAAAGATCGCAGCCTGCGGCAGCTCCTACAGGTGCCAAGTGCGTCACAGAATTGCGACGGGTGGCTCAAGGCGTGTTTGTCTTAGCCGATAGCCTGCTGACAGGAGAACCCCCATATGTTGCCACCGATGCTCCCCCTGAGCGCTGTGCCGATCACTTCGCAGCAGGATCCGATCCGCCAGCGGCCGGATATTCCGCCGGTGGTGCCGGTGCAGGAAAGCTCCAACGAAAGTACGATCGATCTGCAGAAACGTGATCCGGAAGAGGATCGACTGCTGGCGCGCGAAGAACAGCGCCGTCAGCAGGAGCGTGATCGTCGCCGGCGCGAGGCCGACGAAGACCCGGAAGAGCATCTGGCCGTGCCGGGTACGGTGCTCAACGCCGACAATACCGTGCCGGTGGTGCCGCTGATTGAAGATCAGCCGCGTCAGGGCTTGTGGGTCGATATCGAGATTTGAGCGGCTCTGGCTAGATGATTGGTTTGATCGTGTTTGGCTGGGTGGCTGGTCAGCGCTGGCGGCAGGCGGCATTATTGACGCAGTCCTGCCGGTGATGTGGCAGTTGTGATTCTTTGAAGCGATGTTCTGAACGCCATGAGCCAAGACGACAAACTGATCGACCTCAGCACTGAACGCGCCAAGCGGGTGCATGACATTAAAGAGAAGCGGCTGAACGAAGTGCGTCAGGCGTTTGAGCAGGCGATGCCGTTGGGCAAGCCGAAGAAAAAGTCGAAGAACAAGCCGAAAAAGCGTTGATCTCCCCCTGCATCTGTTGATGCAGGTCAGTTATTTCCCCTCCTTTCTCTTCCTTCGTTGTGGTTATTGATCCCGGTCAATTTGTGCGCCTGTGTGTTTGGTAATTTAGTCCCATCGCAGCAAAGCAGGGGCCAGGAGGCCAGTCATGTTTTTCGATAACGTGGTGTTTGCCGGGGTTCTGACTGTAGGGCTGATGGTTCTGTTTTTTGCAGGGTTTGGATTTTTTATCTGGAAGGATGCGCATAAGCGTAAGAAGTGATTCTTCTGGATTGATGGGCACGCAAGGCATTTTGGGGCGACTTCGGTTGCCCCTTTTTTTTTGCCTTGGAGGCCTTGGCGGCCTTTGGGCCGACCAGGCTGTGGGTGTGTTTTGTGAATATCCGTTGCTGCGGTAACGGCTGCTTAGGGTTTCGCCCTTACGGCGAGTCACCTTTTCCAGACGCCGAAAAGGTAACCGAAAAGGCTTTGCCCTGACGTTCGGCCCGCTCGCTGGGGCTCGGGGTTCCTTCGCTCCGGGATTGATCCGGGGGGCAGCGCCTACGGTTTGCTTCGCTGCACCTCCTCTCGCTGTGTTTGGCTGCGCCAAACGGTCGCTGCGCTCCCACCCCCGGATCAATCCCTCCACTCAGCCTGCCGACGGGCTCTAAGATCAAAAGCAGGCGAGCTGACACTCGGCCTATTGAGTGGTGAAGAGCGGGGGGCGCACGGCTTTTTGATTTGCGTTGAATTCGCCCCTCACCCCAGCCCTCTCCCGAGGGAGAGGGAGCCGATGGTGGGCTTTTCAGAATGTGTGTTCGACTCGGCATCCCAAGCCGGCGTACCTCTCCCAAACACCCCGATCAGTCCCCTCTCCCTCCGGGAGAGGGCTAGGGTGAGGGGCTCTTGATCTTGATCTGGCTTTTGACGTGGCTTTTGATCTCAAGCCCCTTCGGCAGGCCGAGCGTAGGTGTCCATCCGGGGATCAGGCGCGTAGCGCCGTGCGGCGTAGCCGCACACATCGAGAGGAGGTGCAGCGAAGCAAACCGTAGGCGATGTCCCCGGATGGACACCGTAGCGAGGGAACACTGAGCCTCAGCGAAGTGCCGTACGCCGGGGCCAAGCCTTTTCGGTTACCTTTTCGGCGTTTGGAAAAGGTGACTCGCTGTAAGAGCGAAACCGCCAGCCGCAACGCCAAAAAAAACGGATATGTCCCCAATCCAAAAACAAAAAAGGCGCGATCCTCTCGAATCGCGCCTCTCTCGTTTCAGCTATCTATCAACTACCCAAAGCCTTCGAAGCCAACCAGAACAACCCAGCCGACAACGCCACGGTAGCCGGCAAGGTCAACACCCAAGCCAACAGAATAGTGCGAACAGTCCCACCTTGCAGGCCGCTCTTATTCGCGACCATGGTCCCCGCCACACCCGAAGACAACACATGAGTCGTCGACACCGGCAAACTGAAGATGTTGGCCAAACCAATCAAACTCGCCGTAGTGATCTGCGCCGACATGCCCTGCGAATAGGTCATGCCCTGCTTGCCGATCTTCTCGCCAATGGTCAGAACCACACGTTTCCAGCCAACCATGGTGCCCAGACCCAGCGCCAGTGCAACCGCCAGAATCACCCAGAACGGCGCGTATTCAGTGGTCGTGGTCAGGTCTTTGCGCAACTTGTCGAGGTCAGCCTTTTCACGGGCATCCAGAACCGGCAACTTGCTGACTTTCTTCGCGGTATCGTCCAGGCACAGCAAGTAGCGACGCACTTCGATGCGGCTATCCGACGACAACGAATGGTAGTCCGCTACACCTTTAAGCGTGTGCAACAGGGCGCTGATGGTCGGTTCGGTCTGCTGCGGGTTGCAGCGGAATTTCTCCGGCAGGTCGCCGTCTACGCTCTTGCCCAGTGCTAGGAATTCACCCAGCGAATCGGCGTTGCGCTGGTAGAACTGGCTCAGGTGCAGAGTAGCGTCGCGGGTGCGTTCGATCTGGTAAGTGGTGCTGTTCAGGTCGAGAACGAACTGCGCAGGCACGATACCGATCAACACCAGCATGATCAGGCCGATGCCTTTCTGGCCATCGTTGGAACCGTGCACGAAACTCACGGCCATGGCCGAGATCACCAAAACCAGACGGTTCCAGAACGGCGGATGCTTTTTGTCGTCGAGTTTGCGGCGCTGTTCAGGCGTCTTGTGCATCTTCGACAGCGGGCGCCACCATTTCAGGCCGATCAGGATCAGCGCTGCAATCAGGAAGCCAGCCATCGGCGAGAACACCAGCGAAGCGCCGATGTCGATCGCTTTCTGCCAGTTAACACCGTCGGCCAACGGAATGTCGTTGATCAACGCGTTGGCCAGGCCGACACCGAGGATCGAGCCGATCAGGGTGTGGGAACTGGACGCCGGGATACCGAAGTACCAGGTGCCGAGGTTCCAGGCGATTGCCGCTGCGAGCAACGAGAAAACCATCGCAAGGCCATGGCCGGTGTTCACATTGATCAGCAGTTCAACCGGCAGCAGGTGGACAATGGCATACGCCACGCCAACGCCACCCAGCAGCACGCCGAGGAAATTGAACACACCGGAAAAGAACACCGCCAGGTGCGGCGGCATGGCTTTGGTGTAGATAACAGTGGCTACCGCGTTAGCGGTGTCATGAAATCCATTGATGAACTCGAAGGCGAGGACAAACGTCAGGGCGAGCAAGAGGCTCACAAGCACCCAAGCATCCAGTCCGCTGAATAAATCGATCATGAAGGTTTTCTGACCCGGTCGTAAGGGGGCGCGATTATGCCAGAAAAGACTGGAAATCGATGCCCTCAGTGCTCATCGGTAACGCACTTCTTCGATTTAATTTGTTGCAGCACATGAAAACCAAGCGGCGCGCAGGGTTTTTCAAGCCTTTGATTTGTCTATAAAAAGGCTTTTTGGAACAAGCGTTTTACCCGCGTTTGGAGGGCTCAAACGCTTGTCTGAAATATCTGTGAAACTTTCCGAAGCTGTCCTTTAGCCGGCTCTACGCAGAATCAGCCGCTGCCCGCGGGTAGCGGGCGCGCAAGGCATCGTCTCGGCACCGCGTGGGTAACCGGTGCGTACACGGATGCTCAAGGCCTTCAAAAACCGTGGCTCATGGCTCTTCGGCTTTGAGTTCCTTTTCGATCTTTTCGATTTCTTGCTTGAAGACCTGATCCTGAACGGTAGGGCGTTTGCGCCATGCCTTGCGTTCCGGTTCTGGTTGAGCGGCGTAGGTGGTGACTTCCCCGCCGTAAACATCCTTGTAACGTTGTTCCTGGCGCTCAAGTTCCGCGCGCAGTTCGTCTTTCGTCACAGTGCTACCTGTATGAGTTGAGATAAGTGTCTGGTGAATCGCACTGCAACGAGTCGATTGAGCGGGCCCGTCGAAAACTCAACGCCAGAACAGGCATTGATGTCATCGGCAGGGCGATCAAGACTTCCATGTTACAGGCGGCTACGACACCAGATTAAAACGGACGCAGCATCAGTTCCTGTTTCAGCGAGCGCTGGCGTTACATCAATCATGAGCGTCAGGCGCTTGCCGGGGCTGGCGGCGATTGGCATCGCCTCAGCGGTGGCCACCTCGATGAAATAGTGGGAGCCACTGAGGTGCATTATAGCGGTCGATTCAGGATTGACTATCGTTGCCAAGTTAAAAACGGTTCGGGATGTGTGATTGTTTTGTTAATCGCAACTTTCTCGGGTAGTTGAAGTGCAAGCAAACGTTTACTTCGCCGCGATCTGTTTTTGGCGCCATTTAGTCGATCAACTAAATCTTGATTGAGTTCCCCGGCAAAGTTGCACAAGCGTCTCAAATAGCAAGCCACAGCAGAGGAGGGCGATTGCGATTATCGGTCGACGGTTCGATAATCGCCCAATGTTGATGGCCCGCCGCTTGTGCATCTGCCCGCGAGCCGTTTGTATAGCCATTGATCCGTGTCGGGTAAAAAGGACAATAAATGAACGATCAAATGCGCAACTCCTTCACTTCCGTGGCGCCGCCGATCGTCGCCTCGCCGGCCAAGCGGATTCAGGCGCTGACCGGTGATCCGGATTTCATGACGTCGCTGGCCCGTGGCCTGGCGGTGGTGCAGGCGTTTCAGGAGCGCAAACGTCATCTGACCATCGCGCAGATCAGCCACCGCACGGAAATTCCCCGCGCCGCGGTGCGCCGTTGCCTACATACGTTGATTAAACTCGGCTACGCCACCACCGACGGACGCACCTATTCTCTGCTGCCGAAAGTGCTGACCCTCGGCCACGCTTATCTATCATCGACGCCGCTGGCCGTGTCCGCGCAGCCGTACCTCGACCGCATGAGCGAGCAACTGCACGAAGCCTGCAACATGGCCACGCTTGAGGGCGACGACATTCTTTACATCGCGCGGTCGGCGACCACGCAGCGGCTGATCTCGGTCGACCTGTCGGTGGGCGGGCGTCTGCCGGCGTATTGCACATCGATGGGCCGAATCCTGCTGGCAGCGCTGGACGACACGTCCTTGCGCGAATACCTCGACCACGCTGAACTGGTGGCTAAAACCAGCCGCACGATCCACACCCCCGACGCGTTGCTCGAATGTTTGCAGGAAGTGCGGCAGCAAGGTTGGTGCATCGTCGATCAGGAATTGGAACAAGGCCTGCGCTCGATTGCCGTACCGGTCTACGACGCTTCGGGCCAAGTGGTGGCGGCGCTCAACGTCAGCACCCACGCCGGTCGCGTCAGTCGCACCGAGCTTGAGCAGCGCTTTCTGCCGGGCCTGCTCAGCGCCAGCCGCGACCTCAGCGCGCAGTTGTTTGCCTGATGAAGCTGTTCGATAAACGCACAGTGTTGCGTTTATCGAATTGACGCTAAAACCCCCGGATCATTAATGTCGCGGCAGCGTCATCCGGCGCTGTTGTGAATGAGCCCGCCGGACTGTCGACTCCCATAATAATGACAAGAGGCAACTCACCATGCGCACGCTCCCCGACTGTCTCCGCTCCAACCGCTGTTGCCGGGTTCACCGCAACGCCTGATTGCAACCTTCTATTCTTGTAGCTGTGCCGCTCTCTGGCCGGCCGCCGTTCGACTGCGTTTTTTGCGTGGATAAAAATAATGAACCAGCCTCAGTCCGCTGTGGGTCAGTGCCTCGACGTGCAGACCTTCATCAACGCCCAACCGATCTCGCGCTATCAATGGCGGGTGGTGATCCTGTGTTTCCTGATTGTCTTTCTCGATGGCCTCGACACCGCCGCGATGGGCTTCATTGCCCCGGCGTTGTCGCAGGACTGGGGCATCGACCGCGCCAGCCTCGGCCCGGTGATGAGCGCCGCGTTGATCGGCATGGTCTTCGGCGCACTCGGTTCCGGCCCTTTGGCTGACCGCTTTGGGCGAAAAGTCGTACTCGTCGGCGCCGTGATTCTGTTCGGTGCCTTCAGCCTGGCGTCGGCTTACAGCACTAACGTGGAACAACTGCTGGTGCTGCGCTTCCTGACCGGTCTCGGTCTGGGCGCGGGGATGCCCAATGCCACCACGCTGCTCTCGGAATACACCCCGGAGCGCAAGAAATCGCTGCTGGTGACCAGCATGTTTTGCGGTTTCAACCTCGGCATGGCCGGTGGCGGGTTTATTTCCGCCAAGCTGATTCCGGCGTTCGGCTGGCACAGTCTGCTGCTGATCGGCGGGATTTTGCCGCTGATCCTCGCGGTGGTGCTGCTGTTCTGGCTGCCGGAATCGGCGCGCTACCTTGTCGTCCGTAACCGTGGCACCGACAAAGTGCGCAAAACCCTGGCGCCGATCGATCCGGTTACCGTCGCCCAAGCCTCAAGCTTCAGCGTGCCGGAACAAAAAACCGTGAAGGCACGCAACGTGTTCGCGGTGATTTTCTCGGGCACCTACAGCACCGGCACCTTACTGCTGTGGCTGACCTACTTCATGGGCCTTGTGATCGTTTATCTGCTGACCAGTTGGCTGCCGACGCTGATGCGTGACAGTGGCGCGAGCATGGAGCAGGCCGCGTTCATCGGTGCGTTGTTCCAGTTCGGCGGGGTATTGAGTGCGGTCGCTGTGGGATGGGCGATGGATCGCTTCAATCCGCACAAGGTTATCGGCATTTTCTACCTGCTGGCCGGGGTGTTTGCCTACGCGGTGGGGCAGAGCCTGGGCAACATTACGTTGTTGGCGACTTTGGTTTTAGTGGCGGGGATGTGCGTGAACGGCGCGCAATCGGCAATGCCGTCGCTGGCGGCGCGGTTTTATCCGACGCAGGGGCGGGCGACCGGCGTGTCGTGGATGCTGGGGATTGGCCGCTTTGGCGCGATTCTCGGGGCGTGGATGGGCGCGACGTTGTTGGGCTTGGGCTGGAATTTTGAGCAGGTGTTGACGGCGTTGGTGATTCCGGCGGCGGTGGCGACGGCTGCGGTGGTGATCAAGGGCATGGTGAGTCATGCGGATGCGACTTGAGTTTCAGCGCCTGATCGTTCCCACGCTCCGCGTGGGAACGCCTCATTGGACGCTCTGCGTCCGCTTTTGGGACGCGGAGCGTCCCGGACTGCATTCCCACGCGGAGCGTGGGAACGATCATTGTTAGGCAAACAACAATCTGTTCGATAAACGAACACTCAGTCGATTATCGGATTGTTTGGCACATTTCCCAGGCTTAATCTGCAGTGACTCCGGCGCTGAACCTCGCGCCTTTTTATCACTGGCGATTCATTACAAAAACAGGAGCCCGCTCCATGGCTGAGATCCTTTCGCTGCACGACGCGGTGAAGCAATTCGTCAACGACGGCGACACCGTCGCACTCGAAGGCTTCACTCACTTGATCCCTACGGCCGCAGGTCATGAAATCATTCGTCAGGGCAAGAAAGATCTGACGCTGGTGCGGATGACGCCTGACCTGATTTACGACCAACTGATCGGCGCCGGTTGCGCACGCAAACTGATTTTCTCCTGGGGCGGCAACCCTGGCGTGGGTTCGCTGCACCGTCTGCGCGATGCGGTCGAGAAGCAATGGCCGCAGCCGCTGGAGATCGAAGAGCACAGCCACGCCGACCTGGCGAATGCCTACGTCGCCGGCGCTTCCGGCCTACCGTTCGCGGTACTGCGCGCCTACGCCGGTTCCGACCTGCCGAAGGTCAATCCACTGATCAAAACCGTGACTTGCCCGTTCACCGGTGAAGTGTTGGCGGCCGTACCGTCGGTGCGCCCGGACGTGACCGTGATCCACGCACAGAAAGCCGACCGCCAAGGCAACGTGCTGCTGTGGGGCATTCTCGGCGTGCAGAAAGAAGCTGCACTGGCCGCCAAGCGCTGCATCGTTACCGTCGAAGAAATCGTCGACAACCTCAACGCGCCAATGAACTCCTGCGTGTTGCCGACCTGGGCCTTGAGCGCAGTCTGCCATGTACCCGGCGGCGCACATCCGTCCTACGCCCACGGTTACAACGAGCGCGACAATCGTTTCTATCAGGCGTGGGATCCGATCGCCCGCGACCGTGAGACGTTTACCGCGTGGATCAACGAATACATCCATGGCTGCGCTGACTTCAGCGAGTTCC